>JAKFUT010000073.1 GCA_021732565.1 Candidatus Obscuribacterales bacterium | reverse complement strand
CATCGAGAGTGCTAGAAAAGTGGCTGAGACAGGCAAGACCGAAACGGGGAGATCAAGCAAAGCGGGAACAGCAGCCGAAGTAGGCATCTATTAACGGCCGCTCTCGGCTGGATCTCATCTGAACAAAAGCGCCCCGAATCACTATTAAAAAAGCCAACACTGCGGTAACTATGTGGATATACTAACGGGCTGAACAGTATTCCTTTTCACGACGGGAGTCGGCTGTGACCAAATTCCGGTGGTTCTACATTTCGACATTTTGCATTTGCACAGTGATATCGAGCCCCTTCCACCTCGTATGGGGTACCACCATAAAACCGCCAACCTACTGGGGTTTCATCAATAAAACAGGAAAATTCGTAATTGCCCCCGACTTTGTTGCCGCAGACTCCTTTTCCGAACAACTGGCAGCAGTGAGAACGAGTCAAGGATATGGATTCGTGGATACCGCCGGAAAGCTGGTCATCAAACCATCGTTTAGTTTTGCAGGAGATTTCACTGAAAAGCGCGCGATGGTCTCAACCAGTGATGGAAAATTTGGCTTTATCAATACAAAGGGACAATTCACCGTCAAGCCTACTTTTGAATACGTGAAACCATATCGTGAAGGGCTTGCCGGAATCACCCAAAATGGAAAGCAAGGATTCATGGACTTGGAAGGTAATGTAGTCATCACCCCTCGTTATGAAAGATTAGACTTCTTCTCTGAGGGCCTGGCACTGATAAGTCCGGAAAAGAAATACGGCTTTATCGACAAAGACGGCAAAGAAATAATACCACCAATTTTCGATGAGGCCAGCGACTTCACAGAAGGACTGGCATGCATCAAAGTTGACTCATCTTATGGATTTATCAACAAGAGCGGAACCATTATCGTAAAGCCTCAATTCATAGATGCCAAACCATTTTCAGAAGGGCTTGCCGCAGTACAGAAGGGCAATAACTTCGGCTTTATCGACAAGACCGGTCGAGTGGTTGTACCAGCCAAATACAAGAATGCCAGCAGCTTCTCAGAAGGTCTAGCGTCCGTTGGTCTGACGGATGGCACCAGGGGTTACATCGACAAAACCGGTAACCTTATCATCAAACCACGCCGACTGATTTACGCGATGGATTTTCACAATGGTCTGGCAGCCATCTGCCAAAAAGATGACAAGCCACAAAAGCACGAATGGATGTCTACCAACCGTTGGGGATACATTGATCACACTGGCAGAATAACAATTCCTCCACAGTTCATCGATGCCGGTGATTTCTCTCAAGACCTGGCACCTGTCGCGTTAGATGGCGACATGTTTATGAAGTATATGAAAACGCGTAAACCGACTCCCCCGGCCCCGCGCAGGTGATATCGACGCACTTCATCCTGGATGTAAAACCAGAAGGCATCTGACTTCATCGTTCCGCCTGAGCTTCATTGAGTTCTCGGAATCGCATCAGCGACAGGGCTGTTCAATTTAACCGCGAGCGGGCCACGTCAGTCCGAGGGCTCTGGTGCCGGTCCTGTTATTTTATGCATATTACGCATAAAATCTTACAATTCGGCTTCGCGAATTTCCTAAATTCAGGACGTTTCGGGATTTAGTTGCTAAGGGAAAATATGCAGATCGCGCATATTTCAATAGTGAGCCAATATGTCGTCAGCCTCGAGACCGAAATCTGGTTGTTTCCGGACCACGTGAGGTGGCGGACCGGTGGTCTGTGTGACAGCGTGGGCCGGCTGAATGATCCTCCGGTCATACGAAAATTCCGCAAGTGTGTGTGATTAGTACGTTCTGACGCTCAATTGTTATACCATAACCTGTAGTATTGCCAGCGATTTGTCAAACCCAAAACCCTGCAAGCCCAACATCTTGGAGGATCAACCTCTGGCAAAGCAACACATAGACCAGAGCGAGAAGAGAGATGCGCCTCTCGCTCTGGTTAGCACGTGTCAGTCGCAGGTTGCACGACGCTATTACTCAAACAGCGCGTCAACGTATGAGTCGGGGTCGAATGGCTCCATGTCATCAAGCTTCTCGCCAACTCCGACAAACTTCACCGGCAGGTTGAGCTTCTGCTTAATGGCGAACACCGCGCCGCCTTTGGCAGTGCCATCGAGTTTCGAAAGGATGATTCCCGTGCATCGAACCGATTTCTTGAAGTGCTCCGCCTGCAGGAGGGCGTTCTGACCGGTGGTGGCATCAAGGACTAGCAGTACCTCATGGGGAGCAGCCTGAATGTGCTTGGAGATAATGCGATGCAGTTTCTCCAGCTCTTTCATCAGGTGAGTTTGCGTGTGCAAGCGGCCCGCCGTGTCGACGATGACCACATCGAAGTCGCGAGCCTTCGCTTTTTGGCATGCGTCGTGTACCACGGCAGCTGCATCGCTGCCTTGTGCAGACTTCACGATATCGCATCCGATGCGTTCACTCCAGATGGTCAACTGCTCCACAGCCGCAGCCCTGAAGGTGTCGCCGGCCACCACCATAACCTTCTTACCTTCCCTTTTCAGGCGGGCTGCAAGCTTGGCGATGGATGTCGTCTTACCGGAACCGTTCACACCGGCAACCATGATGACAGTGGGTCCGCCATGGTTGAAGTTGATGTCGGCTTTCTCGGTGGCCAACAACTTTTTCAACTCCAGCTTCACAAAAGTCATGACGTCGCCGTTGATTTCCTTGTCGAAGAACGCGTCGCGAACACGCTGGCAGATGGCGGCCGTCGCAGTGGTGCCTACGTCTGCGGTGTAAAGTCGCTTCTCCAGTTCCGCCATGAACTGTTCGTCGACCTTGCCCTTCAGACCTACCATCTGAGCCAGACCGGCGAAGACGCTACGGGTTTTCGCCAGTCCGTCCTGCAACTTTCTGTAGAGATAAGAGAGCATGCTTTTCCTTTCGGTCGAGAATATTGAAAGAAGTACAGGATCCAGAATCGGCAGGTGTATGCCCGCCCGTTGCTACGGCTACCCGTGATAGCGCCGCTCCATCTCGTCGAACACTCGGCTTGCCCGCTCATACCCATGACTCACCATCGACCGGCAGGTCTTATCTGTGAGATTGAAGGTGAACGTCGCCACCTCATCCTGGCCAGCATGAATGGTAAAGTGCCCGGGCGGGTCAGGATGTACAACGAACAGCTCTTTCAGCCGGGACACTGCCATCTCTCCCACGTGAATCAGCATGTCTGCGGCATGCAAACGGCCAGGCGGAAGCTTTTTGGCAGGGCCAAGGCGACTGATGATTGCCGGGCGCGTGCAAAAGTGGTGCGGGGCCTGATGCCACACGCCACCATCGATCAGCCTCCGGTGGGTATTGCCCTGGGGAATCCAGACGGATTCGATGAAAGGGGGCATCGCACAGGATGCATGAAGCGCTGTGGCGAGATCGAAATCCGTTCCAGTGAACAGATGCGGCTTGAAACCCCTGCTCCAGTAGGCGGCAAGGATCTTCAAGTTCGGCTGTGTGCGAAGGCTGTAGCGGGAGACCAGATCCTCGAAAAACGGACGCACATCCACAGCCCCGCCTTTGCGGATAATGTTGCGAGCACCGCTTATGGTGAAGAGTTTCTTGAACGCCTCACGCCCGAAACGATCAAGCTCTTGCATGAAGGCATCGGCTAGTTGAGGCACAGGATACCCATTACCATAGAGGGCGCCAACCAGCGAACCGATGGAAACGCAGTAGATATCGCCAATACGAATTCCGCGTTCCCAGGCGGCCAACATGGATCCGGCATGCGACAGGCCTTTCACCCCACCGCCGCCAAACACCCAGTCGAAAACGCTATCACGGAATACTGCCTTGGCAGCAGATGGCTGCATAAGGCGGTCCTTTCTTCAGCGAACGCACACGTGAACACTTATTGGCGTTCTAGATCGGTGCATTCTGATTGTCGGTTAGTTACTTGATGACTCTCAGCTCTGGATTGAAAATGACGGATGATGGTTATGAATGAGGTTCAAACTAGCAGAGGTGCCCCACACACAATCGCCTACTGAGAACCGTTTAAGCAGGCCAGATAAGCCGAATAGCCTAGTAACAAGGACGTCGCAGGGATTCATGACAGCCATCATAGAAACCACCGTTGCGTACAATCCCTACTGAAGACGCATAGCCAAACAATATCAGTTCGCACTAGATCTTGATTGGCAGGCGGCCAAACACGCGAGGCCATTGGTAATTCGCATCGGTGAGGAAGAAGGAGGGATGAGCTACTACCTACAATAGTTTTCACGGATATAAAAGAAGCGGGACCGACGGGGCTCGAACCCGCGACCTCCTACGTGACAGGCAGGCGCTCTGACCAACTGAGCTACGATCCCACTTTTGCGGCGTGGAGCCGAATCAGCCCACCAAGGTGAACCAACTAAAAAAGTATATCACAGGCCCTATCGGGCCTGCACGGGCATCAAAAGATATTTGTAGTTCTCTTCAGATTCTCCCTTAAAGATAAGCGGCTTGAGTGCCCCGGTCATCTCCAAACGCACCTCTGTTGAGCTTAGTTTGTGCAACACATCAACAACGTAACGCACGTTTACAGCAATATCCAGAGATGTTCCTTCAAACTCTACGCTAACCTCTTCTTGGGCACGGCCCACATCAGGTGTGTTGGAGCTGATCTGCAGAATGTCACCTTCAAAGTGGAACTTCACCAGATTCGTCCGTTCATCAGACATTACAGCCACACGCTCCACTGCAGAGAGCATTTCATCGCGCTTGAATCTTGCCAAATGTGTGTAGTCACCAGGGAAGAGCTCATGATAACGAGGATACTCGCCACCGATCAACCGGGTGCACAAATAATGGTGATCCGTTTCAAACGTAATTTGCCCGTCTACCACCGCTAACCGCAGACGTGCTGCGGGATCTTTTGCGTCCATCACTTTCAATAACTCTGTACATGCACGAGCGGGCACAATGGCCTTTAAACCAACTGGTCGTTCCATTGTAGCTGTGCCGGTCTTAGCAGCTTCGCTTTCGCCCTCAGCTTCCAGACCATCTTCTGTTTTACGCACCACTGCGGTGGAGATTGTCAGTTCTTCTCTCCTGTGCGCCAAGCGACTGCCATCAGTAGCAGTGGCTTCAAAAACACCATCATGTACAAACAGGTAGACACCACCCAAAATACTACTCAAATCGTAAGTTGCGGCAGCAAACGATGTCTGAACAATTGCTCGACGAAGAACATCGGCAGGCATTTTGAACGCATCACCGGTTTTGTTTTCTGCCAGACGCGGATAATCATCTGCAGTCAACCCCGTCAATGTGAACTTGGATTTAACGCAGGTTACAGTGGTTTCCATGGTTTCCATGTTGACCTGAAACGTTACCAGGTCATTCGGTAACTTCGAAACAACTTCCAGCAGCTTCTTTCCCGGCAGGGTAATCGAGCCTGTGTTATAGACAACTGCAGGGCACAGCGCACGAATTGTAAGGTCCAAGTCTGTTCCCGTGAATCGCATAGTTACGCTGTCTACAGACTCAACCAACACATTGCTCAGAATCGGCTGAACCACTCTGGTGGCGATTGCGTTGCTTACATCTCTGAGTGCCTTAACAAGAGCTTCTTTCTGTATGGCAAAGTGCATTGGCTTCCACCTTAGGCAAGTTATCCGCTGAACTAGGTTACATTCATGCACCCCGTTTTTCAATCTCCCTGAGCCAATCTTCTATTTTGCTAGTACTTTGTTTTGTCTAACGAAAGATAGATTAATAGAAGTAGTATACAGACGTCTTTTCTGTAGAAAACCTCGTAAAACATTGTGTGTATTAGATCTGCCATGTAGATAACCTGTTAGACGGCAGTCGAAAGAGCGACACTTGTGATCCTCGGGTTGGTATTCATAGACAACAGATCGACAGGCGAACTACAAGTTTTCTACAGGTTTTCGTAGTTGACTCAAACACCCGTGCGGTACGTGCAATGAGTGATCGACTGCTCGAAAAGCGCATGACAGGCTAGTCGATCCTACCTCTTATCGCTCGCATATGGAAGGCATGTGTGGGATATCCATAGCGGGAAACGACTCCCTGTCGAGGTTAGAGAATGTATATCATTATCTTTTTGGAAGATCGCCTACGTCGCTCCTCTTGAATGTGGCTTGAAAACCGGGTTATGGCCGATGGCTGGATTATGCGTATTGCGCTCTCAGATTGAACACCTGGACACCCGACACTCAAGGATTCAGAATTATTCATTCGGGCTGGCACTAACGCTGTATCACCTAACCCTCACGGGTATAAAACGAATTTGCCTATATCTTTCGCTTCCATGATCATTCTCGCAAAGGCTGCCATATCCGCCAGAACCGGTTCTAGTGAAACATCTCGGGGGAGTAACCTGAGCGAAGCTTTGCAGATAAAACGGATTTTATACGATGGGATATAGTTCACTCCCCGAAAATAATCAAATTAATGCGGTTAAACCGCTGTGGATCGTAAGTTACCGGCTTTTCCGATTGGCTGCAATCACGCGCACCACCAGAATGTGAATCGTGACCTCACTGTACCCGCTACCGAGGTTTCAAGTGGAGGACATTCTTTCCTCCACTAAGCTTCAGTGCGAACCTTGGAACAAACGGCAGAATTGCCGTTTGTTCAGGTCACTTGCACTGTTTACTCGGGCTGTCCAGCTTTGGTTTTCAGCGCATCGATCTTCTTGTCCATTTCAGCAATCCGGTTCTGATACTCCAGGCTGACCAGAGAGCCCGTAGTCTGCAGTCGCTGCTTCTCCGCTTCGGCATTGGCCAGCTCGGTGGTGAGTTCTGCTTTCAGGCGGGCGGCTTTGGCTTGCTTCGATTCGGTCAGCAGTTTCCATCCCTTGCCCAACCAGACGATTGCCAGGGACATGAGGACGAACACACCATAGCAGCCTGCGAAGAGGACGATCGCGAAGAAAATCACCACGGTGTCGGGAATCTTACCGGTTGCCAAAATTGCGAGATTCATCACTTGCCTTTTGTTTGGGGAATCCAAGATCGGACACGGAGTGCAATGGGCTTGTTCGGGGCATCCACGACTCAAGACTTAGCTTTTGTTCCATCTGGCATTGGCGGCTTGTATTTCGTCAGTCGTGGAATCCAGCAGTAAACGTTTTGCTTGTAGTGGCGATAGGCTTCGCCGAATCGGTTGAGCAAGTCTGCTTCCTCGCGGTGGCGTACGATGCAGTTCCAGGCGAAGATGCCGATCGCTACATAGAGCAGAACTGCGCAAGAGCCCAGGGCCACGCCGACTGCCATTCCTTGGACAAGACCGGCTACGGCCATCGGGTTGCGAATGTAGGCATAGGGCCCTGCAATCACCAGCTCGCGAGCGCTGTCCATAGGCAACGGAGTGCCTTTTCCAGTGAGCGCCATCACAAAGGCGCTCCACAAACCAAGACAGCTGGCACACAAGAAAATTGTGGTGCCCACAGCCGGGAGGATGGACAGGTGAAATCGCGTGTCTTGCAAACCTGCTGCCGTCTCCAGCCAATAGACGCAAGACGGCAATACCCCCAGGAAGAACGTCCAGAAGATCGCTGCTTGCGTCAGCGTCTTTGCCAGATTGATGATCGGGGCGGCTGGCTTCGCCTGGCGGCTCCACTTTGGATTATCCATTTTACTGGTCTCCGTCAGGATTTAGCCGCAGTGCGAAGTAGGGCGTGATGACTAAAGAAGGAAACATCAACACTGCGCCCGCCCAGCCGCCGTTGGAGAGCATCGCCAGTGCGAGACAGTAGAGCGCCGCGTAGCCGCCTGCTCCAGAATGAATTAGCAGAGTGTACCAGCCCCATCGTCTTTCCAGTGCCAGCCCTCGAGCAGCCACAAGCGCACCTGCGATGAAGAGCAACAAATCCGGCACCATGAAAGCCATGAGCGTGCTATCGGGGGCATCGACAGCGAGGAAATGGCGACGAACCGAAGGGGCGTAGAGCAGCAATACCCACCAGATACCGGCTAGCAGAGCCTGGCAGCCTAACCAGTAGACAGCTAGTTGTTTCAGCTTTGGATTATACAAAAGTGCTCCCTCTTTGAAGGCTGCGATCTTGCAGTCGCGATCAAATTGCGCGCAGACTACAGGTTCGGCGGCCGGTCCTAGACCGCCGAACCTGTAGTCTGGTCTTTTCGTTACGCAGCGGGTTGAGCCAGCTGGCGCACGGTGCGCAGCAGAATACGGGCAGCCCGCAACTCGTCGGCAGCAGCGGCCACCGTCTTGCCGGCGCCGCCGAAGTCGATGCTCTCTTCGGCGACCTTGAACTGGTACTGACCGAGCAGTTCGGGCTTGTTGGCCGCGACCACCATACGTGTCTCTTCCAGTTCGCGCCTCAGTATCTGTTCGTAGCCGTAGATGCCGTCGTTGAGTTCGTCCGGCGGGGGGCAGTCCTGATCGACCTCGGCGGTGACGCGGTTAGACTGTTCGAAATTGATCACGGCCGACACCGCATTAGCATGTTGCTGCAACTGGGGGGACAGGCCGGACCACTGCTGCTCGGCGGCGAGGTATTGCGCTCGGCCTGCGGCGAGATTTTGCTCCTGAAGCTGCAGATAGCGGCTGTGAGCTTCGGTGATCTGTGCCACCGCATCCGGTGGCAGTCCTGGAAGCGTCAGTACCTCAGCGAAATAGGGCGTGGCCGCCAGTCGTTGACCGGCAGCGACATTTGTCTTCTCAGCGGACTCCTTCGTTTTGGTCCAGGCTGCCCGACGCTTCTCGAGGTCGATGGCCAACCGTTGCTCGTCGGGGGTGAAATCGCTGAAATACATCTTGCTTGGCATCAGGTCTCTCCTGTTTGTGGTTTGTTCGGAACGCATCACGGACGAGTGTTTGCTTGAACCGCTTTTTTCGCAGTGAACTTTCGCCATGAGTTGCAAGGCGTTTATGGTGCGCAGGCGAAAGAGCTCTGACTTCAGTCGTGCTTAAGGTTTCTAACGACTGACATGTTCCTTCGTTTTTGTTGGTTTCTAGCGACGAAGGGGGCGTTCTTAGCCACCGTAGATGGTGGTCGTTACCGGATTATCTCTGGTGAACGGGCGGACGGTAACCTTTCCTGGTCGCAGCTCGGTTACGCTCTTCTTGCGGACAAGGCGGTGATCAGGATCGATCTCGGCGATTTCCATGGCGTTGTCGAGTACGGGTTCCCCGGCAGGGCTGTTGTGGACAACCATATTGCATTGAGGCTCCCACAGATGGATCATGATTTCCCGTTGCAGTACTGCTTCGAAACGGTCGGCCTGTGCTGCAGGAGGAAACAGGGAGCAATCATCGCTTGACTGAGGGCGAAGCGCATCGGCATGCCACTTCGCCATGGCGCGTACTTCCGCTTTCAGCGGGAAGCATTCCCACATGGTGTTTTCCGGCTCTTCTTTGGCCCACTGGTGGAATGTGGTCCACCAGTGCCTGGCGCAGAGATACGTTTGCCAGTGTTCGGCCCCGTGAACCCGTCGGCTCAGTTCCAGAGCCTCAATGTAACTCAGGCGGGAGCGACCGTCCTTTGTTTCCTGGTAGCACACGCCTCGGTTAAGTGTGGCGATAACCTTGAGCGGTGTTTCCACTTCCAGCTCGTCGTAGGCCTGAATGGCGAGCGTCAAGTACATCAGAGCCGATGCAAAATCGCAGTGTTCGTCGCAGTTGCGTGGTAAGTGTAACAGTCCGAGCCGGGTGTAGCAATCAGCGACTTCCAGCTTGCACCCTGTTTTGGTGAAGATGGAGAGAGCATCGGAGACGAGAAGCATCTTTTCCATGGCTTCCCCACGCCTGTTGGAGCGCCACAGCCGTACCGCCCTGAGCAGCAGACGGGCTATTTCCGGTTGGTCGCCGAGTACTTCGCGACGAAGTTGAGCGCACTTCAGGAACGCCTCTCTTGCCGGAAACGAATAGAGGGGGTCCTTCTCCTCTTCCTCTCCCCGCCGGAAGAAGACGTCTGCCTGTCTTAGTTTTTCATCCACGGTGCCACCTTTTCAGCTAGCAGATTGTTTCTGTAACATGTGCCCAAAAGGCCAGACGCCGATTCCGGCGCCAGTGATTGCAATTGATAGAGCGAAGTGTTGATGAGTATGTGCCCGTCAACACTTCGCTATGGGCAGTGAGGAAGCATGCCACAGAAGATGAGAAGTTGAACTCCTCGCCTTCCGTGGCCGATGCGTAGCTCTTTGATCACACTACGGTTCGCAGGGTCGGAAAAGCAATCACGTCACGGATGAATGCCGTGTTTGTCACCAGCATCGCCAGCCGATCGATACCGATGCCCAGACCCATGGTGGGAGGCATTCCCAGCTCGAGGGCGGAGAGGAAGTCTTCATCCATCCGACCCAGTTCATCGTCCTGATGACGACGACACTGATCCTCGAATCGGCCTCGCTGATCCTGCGGATCAACCAGTTCGGAATAACCGTTCCCCAATTCTCGCCCGAAGACGAAGAACTCGAAGCGTTCGGTAAGGTCCGGCCGGCTGCGATGGCGTCGAGCCAGTGGAGACACCTCCACCGGGTAGTCTGTGATGAATGTGGGCTGAATCAGGTTGTCTTCCACGTGAAGATCGAAGAGGCGGCTGACGATGTCGCCTCTTGCCGCTGTGTCCGGCATCTGCGCGCCCAGCTCGTTGGCGCGCAATCTGAAGGCAGGCAGGTCGTCCAGCAGGGTAAGCGCAGTGTTGGTTGCCTCACACACTGCTTGTTCCATGCTCACTCGTCGCCATGGACGGCTAAAATTCAGAGTCAGTCCCTGGTAGGCGATGGAGTCGGCTCCGTGGACGGAACGTACCACGTCTACCACCAGTTCCTCCGTGAAATCCATCAGCTGGAGATAGTCTCCGTACGCCTGATAGAGTTCGAGGCTGGTGAACTCAGGGTTATGTCTGGGACTGAGCCCTTCGTTGCGGAAGACACGCCCGATCTCGAAGACTCGCTCCAGCCCGCCGACGATAAGCCTCTTGAGGTGAAGTTCCGTGGCGATGCGTAGATGCATCTCCTGGTCCAGTGTGTTGTGATGCGTCACGAACGGGCGTGCATCACCGCCTCCGACCTGGCTTTGCAGCACGGGCGTCTCGACTTCCAGGAAGCCGCGGTCTTCCAGAAAACGTCGCAGACGGCTGACAACGCGACTCCTGGTGCGCAAACGCTCCAGAACATCACGATTGCAGATCATGTCGAGAGGGCGGTTGCGCTGGCGTGCGTCGGGGTCGGTGAACTCGTCTCGCCGTCCTGGCAACGGAGTTAACCCGAGTGACAGAATCGTGATTTCACCGCCGCGCACGGACAGTTCACCACGGGCGGTGCGACGGGTAGTTCCTCGCACGCCGATGAAATCGCCTCGACGGAGCTGGCGAAGGCGCTGGAAGTCGCTTTCAGGTAAACTGTCGCTGTGGAAGAACAGTTGGATTCGACCCGATTCGTCGGTCAGGTCAACGAACATCCAGCCGTTGCGTTCGTTGGTGATGCGGCCGCAAACGCGGACCTCATCGGTTGTTTCTTGACCGGCTGCCAGCTCGGCATATTGCGATTGGAGCTGACCGGCGGTATGAGTGCGAGAGTACGAAGTGGCGTATGGCTCGATGCCTTCTGAGCGGAGACGCTCGATTAGCTCCAGCCTTTCAATACGCAGATCATCCCTGCTAGACATAGAAACCTCCTGCAATCGCATGGCGAATGCATTCGAGAAGTGCGCCATGCGGCGCTTTGCTTGAAACTGGACATGACGACTGTGACCGGATGGAGCTCTGTCGTCAGCAGGAGATTTAGATTGCTTTGGGTCTCCTTGCTTCGTGTGCAGCCTCAAGAGGCTGGGCTCGACCGGAAGTTAGAGAATGGGTTCTGCGATGGTGTCATGCGTCGGTTCGTGGCCGTTCGGGTAGACGACGATGGCCATGTGGCGTGTGATTTTGGGGCGCCGCTTGGTGCCCTCATCATCGTGCCAACGACGGTCGAGGTTGTACCACGACAAGTATCCGCGCCGACATAAAATGCTCGGGTCCATGAAGTAAAAGTACTCCGCCGGGTGGAGCGGGCGAGAAGACTTCACTCGCCGCATCTGCGCCGGGCGCATACCGGGGCGGAACTTACGAGGCGGATCGCTCGAGTATCCGATGGCGGCTACGTAGTGACCGTCCTCGTTCTTTGTGAGGTCATCATAGACCGACGGGTCCTCGGCCCAGGCCTGAATGGCGAGGATGGAAGCGATACGCTGGTCGAGCAGGCTCTTCAGATGGTCTTGCGTGATGTCGCGTTCGACTCGCGCGTCGAGGCCAAGGCTGGTGAGGTACTTGGCGATGTTGTAGCAGTGGGTCCCGTTGCGGGTGGTCTTCATCCCCTTCATGAACTCAGTCATGCTGTCCGGGCCCAGCCCATACATGCGGGCGATTGACGCTGCTGCCAGTGCGCAAGAGTAGTTGTTGGGCTGGGGCAGGTCAGGCGCAGGGACGTTGATGGAGCCCGGTGGAATTTTGCGAGAACCACGGTGCTTTCTGTTGAAACTGTGTTGCCTGCTGAACGCAGCGCGGAAATACTGAGTAGCTTGCTCGCCCGAAAGGAGAGCTTCGTCTTCCGGAAACTCGGGCAGCACGATTTTGATCGAGCCTGCCGGTGGAATGATCATATTCACGTTACACCTCCTTCGGGGGAGTAACTTGGTCTCAGGGAGGTCTGTATGTGCGAGGATCCAGCCTGGACTTTCGTCTTGAGGACACTAGCTCACCATTAGTTAGTGGTGTCTTTGGTGTTGGCTGTGTTCGATTTTCCTGATAGTGACAAGTAACAATTACGATATGATTCTAGAGATCAAGAGCTCTTAACACAAGCAAATACGGGGTTCCTGGCAGAGTCACTGATTGGTCTGTGCGGTTCTTCAGCCCGGGGAATTCTCGACTTCCCGGGGGCGAACACGTAGTGGTCCCGAGAGTTAGCCTCGCGGGGCTAAGGCTAGCTGGATACGGTAAGGTCTCCGACCGCAGGCTCGGTGGCGAGTTCAAGATTTCCCGGTTGCAAATCACTCACCACGCACCAGATCCGGGTTGCATCGTGTGTCGCAGTCTCGCGTGTGGTATCATATCTGGTGCGCGGTGAGGCTAATATGGACGATGTGAACTGAGGCACTTGTCGCGCATGTCTTTGGAAACGTACAGAGAGCGGTTTATATCGCTGTTAAGAGACTGGTCTCCATGAGGCGACTACTCATCTTTTCGTTGTTTTTCCATGTCTGACATGCGATCTTCTAGCTGTGATACACAGTTCTCTAAGCGCACATTACTCCTTTCTGAAGCCAGTAGAAAGGTGCTGATCCCGGTCAGTTTTGTTGAAACTTCCTGCTCAAGATGATCAAGTCGCTGGTTGACGCCATGGATTTCAGTCTTAACTGATCCGATTTCAGTCTTAACTGATCCGATTTCGGTCTTAACTGATCCGATTTCGGTCTTAACTGATCCGATTTCGGTCTTAACTAACCCGATTTCGGTCTTAAGCAATGCCACTTCGGTCTTAAGTAATCCCATTTCGTCAGTGAAGGCTGAGAGACCAGCCCGCATCTCCCCGCTGAGGGAGGTAAAGCCAATCCGCATCTCTTCGCTGAACGAGGTAAAGCCAAATCGCATCTCTTCGCGAAATGCTGTGATCAAGTCACTATCTAAAGACATGGTTCATTCCTCCTATCTCTACATTGTATTAACGAAGAAATCCTGTCAAGGGTTCAAGGAAGGAGAATTAATTTTGCGGAATAACCATTATCGATTGATTGATTGCATCAACCATCATTCATTGGCTCGATGGAACGTGTAATGAAAAGGCTTCCCCAGTTCAGATGTCCATCTCCAATTACGGGTGCGCGTTGGATCCGGAATGAATGTCTGGCAAGATGGTACGGCTTTTCTGCCGCGTATTTCAAAACTGTCCTGATTGAGATTGATGGTGGCTGGAGTGGTTGTGATTATATGATGATTGTCGTCACCGCCGTGGTTAACCCACTGTACGGCGTAGACATCAGCTTGTTCTACTCCATCGATGAACATATTGGTGCCGAGCTTGTAGCCGCTTGGATCATCGCCGGGTACTCTCACTATTTTTCCAACGAGTCTAGACGAATTGTTGTCGGCGCTGATGGTTAATTCGTATTGAAAGACCTTCCATTTGCCTGTCAAATCTCGTGGCTGATATGCCTGTGTCGCGGAGAGTTTGAATTTGCGGGCATCTTGCGCAAGTGCTCCGCCCGGAAAAGAGAACGCCAATAAATTCAGAAAGAATGAGCAGAGTAGTAAGTACTTCATTATGTTTTTCCGCTAGCTACAGTCTAAGAAAAACACTCTCGTATGACACTTTCATGTCAATTCTTGCCGGGTGGCGACAATTACACCGAGCAATCTTGATTCCCTGATGGTTGGTGTTTCAGAACGCCTGCAAGCATCATTGTCACTGCTTCCTCAGTGTGCGCATTAAACAGTTCGGGAGTGAGCACATCCCGCTCAAACAGGTGCTGCAAATTGAAGCGGGCTACTACATAGAAAACGCACATCCCCATTATGTTCACGGCAACTTGAGTGACATCCATCTCGCGGAAAATGCCTTCTTGCACACCGCGTTCCAAGATTTTACGCAGTGGTCCATAAGATGAATTTACCGCTATCTGTCGGTAGAGGCGGCCTTCATTTTGCACGCCTTCGAACAACATGATCAGGGGCAAATTTGGTCGACGGCTCATGTCAGACAATAGTTTTCTGATGTATTGTTCCAGCAGGTTGGTCGGTGTTCCGGCATAGACGTCCATCTCTTCGGCGATTTTAATTCGACTGGCCAGCGCCCGCTCCAGCACTGCCTGATAGAGTTTCTCTTTGCTGTCATAGTAGTAGTGAATCATCGCCCGGGTGACATTGGCTCCTTCGGCGATGTTTTCGGTTCGTGCTCCAAGCAAGCCTCGCTTGCCGAACTCCAATTCAGCTGCGTCGAGGATGGCCATTTTTGTCGTTTCTGCGTCGCGGCTTTTCATCGACGGTTTTGCTTTAGCCATTCTTGTATGCTCCCACCATTATCCATCAATGCCAACTCTCGTCTACATCGATTAACTAACAAGATAGTAGATTAAACCTGGACTGACAGCAAGGAGGCCCCCTTGACGAAGGCAACATTTAGGAGGATACTAACTAACATGTTAGTTAA
The DNA here is from genome assembly GCA_021732565.1 of Candidatus Obscuribacterales bacterium. Lineage (GTDB taxonomy): Bacteria > Cyanobacteriota > Vampirovibrionia > Obscuribacterales > Obscuribacteraceae > JAKFUT01. The sequence continues at coordinate 27,069 of JAKFUT010000073.1, read as the reverse complement.
TTGATGGAGGCGGCTAGAAATGACGGCGATTGCGCTCAATCAAAAAACTGCGGACATTTCTATAAATGTATTGGTACCAAGGTCAGCTCCAGTAGTTGAAGCAACCCCTAGTCTACGCGCCGGGGGTGACACTGGTAACGGGGATAGTGGCAGGAAGCCTGGCAATCCCGCCAAGGCGTTGAAGGGTCTTGCGGTGGCACTGGTCAGTCTCTTCTTTGTTGGCGGCGGCAGCTACCTTGCATATAATGCCATCGGGCACATGAAGACGTTTCAAGACACCGATGATGCCTATATTACCGGGCATTTACACAATATAAGCAGTCGTATCAGCGGAACGGTTGAAAAAGTTCTGGTGGAAGATAATCAACATGTTGATAAAGGCCAGGTTCTTGCAGTTCTTGAAAGACAAGACTTTCAAGTGAAAGTAGAGCGCGCGCTCAGTGCCATGAAATTGGCTGAACGGCAGGCTCATGTGGCCAAGGAATCCATTGTCATGGCGTCGACGACTGCTGAAGGGCACGATATCTCGGCGCAGGGTGGTGTATCTCACGCAGAAGCGGCAATCAGCAGTTCGCAAGCGGGTGTAAAGCAAGCAATGGCACAACTCGACGTTTCCAGAACTGATGTTGCCGCCAAAGAGGCCGAATTGACTCGAGCAGAGGCCGATTTCAGACGTTTCGATTCCCTTGCCAAGCAAGGAGCAGTTTCCGAACAGCAAGCCGATCTGGCCAGACGAGATTTTGTTGTCGCAGGAAAGGCAAAGGAAGCCGCTGAAGAACGTGTTCATGCAGTTGAAGCGTCATACCAACAAGCTATCCAGCTAGTTCAAAGTGCACATGCTGCTCTCACTCAATCAAAAGGGCAGGTGCAGCTGGCCAGGGCAAGCGCGGTTCAAACGAATATCAATCAGAATCAATATGAAGTAGCAACTGCTGCCATAGACGAAGCACGCGTTGCTTTGAAAGAAGCGGTATTGAATCTTTCCTACACTGTTATAACTGCGCCGACCACCGGTCGAATTGGCAAGAAAGCAGTCGAGGTCGGGCAGCGAATTGAACCAGGTCAACCGATTCTAACCATAGTTTCGGACGAACTATGGGTGGTGGCGAATTTCAAGGAGACCCAGCTATCGCAAATGCAAAAGGGACGCCCGGTGGAAATAAAGATTGATTCCTTTCCAGATCAAAAGTTTTCAGGAAAAGTCGAAAGCGTTGCTCCAGGTTCTGGTTCTAGCTTCTCGGTTCTGCCGTCTGACAATGCTACGGGGAACTTCACAAAGATAGTTCAGCGGGTTCCGGTAAAAATAGTGTTTGACCGAAAATCACTGGGCGCTTATGCTAATCGCCTGGTTCCGGGAATGTCAGTGGTCGTTGGCGTTAATGTCGCCGGGAAATAATCTGGCGACAAGAATTCGCTGAAAAGTTAGCGAAAAACTCAAGTGGAATTATGAATAGTGATCCAGAAGTCGAGAAGGAAGTCGGCATTAAAGGCTGGCTTTCGGTGATAGGCTCAGCTGTCGGCGCCTTTATGGCCGTACTTGATATACAGATAACCAGTTCTTCGTTGAAAGATATTCAAGGAAGTCTGGGAGCCAGCCTCGACGAAGGTAGTTGGATTTCCACCGCGTACCTCATTGCCGAAATCGTAACCATTCCCTTGACGGGCTGGCTTTCCCGCGTATTCGGGCTAAAGCGTTACGTGGTGGTGAACGCAATTCTTTTTGTGATTTTCTCGATGTGCTGCGGAGCAGCCACCGATCTCAGTTCGATGATCCTGTTTCGCGCAGCACAGGGATTCACTGGCGGAACTTTGATTCCCACGGCATTCTCAATAATTCTCTCTACTTTGCCGCGATCGAAACAACCAGTAGGTCTGGCGATATTTAGCGTAACAGCAGTATTTGCTCCAGCGATCGGTCCAGCGATTGGTGGATTCATCACAGAATCATTTGGCTGGCAGTATAGCTTTTACCTGAATTTAATACCCGGTTTGGTTCTGATTGCCATTTTGCTTTATTCTCTGCCGTCTGCGGCAACTCAGTTGCAGTTGCTGAAAAAAGGCGACTATTTTGGCATTGTCACCATGGCATTGGGCTTGGGTTGTCTCACGTATGTTCTGGAAGAAGGTCAACGCAAAGACTGGTTTGGATCGGATCACATTGTCATTGCGGCTATCACTTCAGCGATCTCGCTATCGTTATTCATGGCGATAGAATTATTGAGCAAGAGTCCACTGATTGACTTGAAACTGCTAATGCGCCGTAATTTCGGCCTGGGAAGTCTTGCAAATACGGCTCTTGGAGCAGCGCTCTATGGTTCGGTGTATCTCTTGCCTTTGTATCTATCTATAGTACAAAACTATAGTGCGTGGCAAATCGGCCAGGTAATGATATGGTCCGGCTTGCCTCAGTTACTTGTAATTCCTTTCATACCTAAGTTAATGCAAAAATTCGATCAACGTATTATGGTGGCTTGTGGGCTTACGGCGTTTGCGATCAGTTGTCTGATGAATAGTTGTATGACTCTGGATTATGCAGGTCCGCAATTTACTATCGCATTGTTGATGCGTGCATTTGGGCAGCCATTCATTATGATTCCGCTCTCGTCGCTTACGACGGCGGGATTAGAGGTTGAGCAGGCAGGCTCGGCGTCAGCGCTCTATAACATGATGCGAAATTTGGGTGGTTCAATCGGTATATCAGCGATGGGAACGATGTTGACGCAGCGAGAGCAGTTTCACTCTCTTCGGCTCAGTGAGCATATTACCGCTACGGATACTTCGGTGCAATCATGGCTCGCCAATGCAGCACAAGCGTTTCACACGAAGGGCATGGCCGACTCGTCAGCCAGAGATGCAGCATTGCAACTTTTGCACAACCACATTCGAAAAGAATCTTTCGTGATGGCATTTAACGATTGCTATCTGGTCGTCGGCATTATGCTGCTTAGCGCTATCGCAGTGGTGTTTGCATTGAAGAAGAGCAAGCCGGACGCTCATGCTATGGCAGACTGAGGCCGGGAGGCCGGCAGTCTGGAGCAATCGGTCTTCCATTTTTAAGTTCAAGCTTCTGGATAAACGCGGAGCAAATGAACGCGTTGCCGTTCTCGGCGCTGCCGTATGCAGATCAAATGATCACATGCACAAGATGCGAGCTTGTAACGCTTGAATCAGCCAGCCTGCGCCATTCACTGGACACGCCTGCTGTTCATAAGCCACGTGTGGCCTGCCAATGACATGCAGATTAAGCCAGAGAACGAACCAGCGGCTATGCCAGTCCGTAGACGGCACTTGACGACATCGCGGATGGTTTCTTCTTCGAGAACGAATATCATCGGTGAGATGGTCAAGTAGAGAACATCTCACAGGGGCTATGTTTTTTCGCACATGACGACATCATCCCCGGGCCATCACACTGAGAACTGAGAACTGAGAACTGAGAACTGAGAACTGAGAACTGAGAACTGAGAACTGAGAACTGAGAACTGAGAACTGAGAACTGAGAACTGATTGCCACTATGAGATTTAGTTGTTGGACTGGGGAGCGAGGAGCACGAAAATGTGATGGGGGAAAGCTCAGTTGCAGATGGAGTCGATTTGTGGACAGGTTGTAGTGTTGGGCGAACAGGGTGCTTTTTTGCACCACGGAGAATCGCTTTCTCTAGTCGCCTTTGGTTTTTCGATTAACGTATTACTATTCTACAACTTAGTGTACTAGTGCAATATGCCAACATCGACACTCCCGCACTGTCCGGCGAAAGTTAGAAACGGAATGTATGGAGGCGCACCTTCCCCCGTTTCTAACCTTCTGACAGTGATACCAGGTAATCAACTGGACGCCCGCTGCTCAGTCGCGACTTGGTTCGCACGGGAAAAGGAGCACTGGTGGTATCGGACCAGGGGTATGTGCTTCCATTTTATTTGCTGGCGCGCAGACCGGCGTATCACCGATGGACTTGGACGATGACCTATTTGAGTCCCATTAGCGAATCGACATGGCTCCTATCAGCCAAACGATAAGCACTACAAACAGCCCGAGCCAGAGCCGGAGAAAGATAAATACCCGTCGTACGTTTGTCTTTGCATCCCTTAGCATGTCTTCCATGTTGACAAACACCACGGCTCCGATGAACGTTACGGTAGCAGCCGCCGCAATCAAGGTGTGGGGCAGCGTATGTCGGGTAAGCGGGTCGAAGAGTCCTTCCGTGGTCATATAGGGAAGATGCTTAACATACCAGGCTGTGGACTGTTCGAACATCTTGTTGAGGTCATCAGAGTAGCTGAAAGCCAGTGCTAGAGCGAAGAAAGCCACCACCACCACGGCGTTGTGAGTTCGCATGGTCATTATCCCTTCTATTTGTTCTTTGAGTGCAAGAAGCAGACGGCTCTTGCGAGCCTATTTTTTCATGAGCACGATGACTGCTACTTGTCGCTTTGGTCCGTCGCCTGTGTATTGAATCTCGACGTTTTGTCCCTTGAACTCTGCCCGCAGTTTTGTTGCGGATCGATTTCCGGAGTGTGCGATCAAGGAAGATAAATCAATGGGATGGCGGTTGTGTTGGAGAAGTCGGACCTTCTCTCCAATAACCACGGGAGGAAGCATCGTTCCATTTCCGGCCGACAGGCCTAGCCATAGATGCCCGTCTACAGTGATGGCCGCCTCGTCGATGATGCCAGAGTTTGGTTCTGCTTGCTGTGTCAGGGTTTCTGTTAAGACGACTTCATCCAACACACGGAACGTACCGATATTCTTGAATGAAATCATTACCAATTTGCCAGTCAAGTAATTTGACAATCTGGCGTCGCTTTCAACGGTTCCAATCACCGCATAGGGTTCTGCGTTGAAGGGAGTGTCATCATCATGCAGTAGCCGGACATCCTCGCCAACAACAACAGGCGGAAGCATGGAGGAGCCGCCTGAGGTGGAGAGATACAACCTAAAATGACCTTCTCTGGTTACATGGCCAGTGGCGTCGATGCGACCGGCAATCGGAACGGACTCATATCTTTGCTTCGGGATAGGCCTCATGGTGGAGGCGTCAGGCCTTTGAGCCTTCTCACAACTTAAGGTGAAGAGCAGGCAACACGCCAATGCGACACGGAACAGCAAGAGAACGATGGTATCGACCGACGATTTGTGCACGGTAGTGACTCCCTTGTGTTCAGCTTTCTCGGCCAACTTCCAGGAAAGAGTAAGTGCAACAAGCGAATTAGCGAGCTATCGGGCGTTACCGAGTGGTTACGGTAGAATCCGAAGACTCCACGACCAGGCGGTAAGTGACCGAGAAGACGTTATAGGATTGAGACAGGGTGAATCGTATTCAAACTCGACTTAAGGAAAAGGCGTAAGTCCAGTTCAAACTCGACTTAAGGTCATCCTCAAGTCCAGCTGAAACTCGTTGACGACTCAATGAAGCAGGCACGAGTCGGTAGTGGATAGTCACGATCAGCTGGTATTGCACACGGGTTTGCATGCGTCTCCAGTTGATCCGTTTGCTGCTTGGTGGTGAGATCTATTGGCAGGCCAGAGGTGGTTTTGAATTTGCTCCGAGTAGTTTTTGAAAAGCACTTTGTTCAGTCTTAGTTCAAAAGCAGAGCGAGAATCAATCGGCAAACAGGGGGCTTTCTACGATGTGTTAACTGGCCGGCTTTCTGCGGCATGGCGCTGCCGATATCAAGCAATGAAGTAGTAACCTCTATTCGCTCATTCTCTTCCAGGAAGAGCGCTGCTTCTTCTCGAACGCGTCAACGTCGCGGGTGGAAATTCCGTTGATGTCGAGGCCCCATTCATCGCTGCTGGAGCGTTCAATTTCAAGATAGTGGTAAAGAAGGTGGCGAATCATTTCCTGCCCGGCAGGTGTAATAGTTAAATCGAATTGAGCGCGTCGAAGCTCGCTTTCATGAAGGAATCCGTCTTTGTCGGTATCGATTTTGTCGAAGTTTTCACTTACCAGGTTTTGTAGCTCATCAGGGCCGAGAACGTCATTCAACCGTGCTTGTAGCTCGCGTCCGCGATTGAGCATGTCGTTGATTTTTATATCATCTGAGATAAGGTCGTCAACGCCAATGGTAAGTGCCTCATTGCACAGATCCCGAGCTTCGGGCATGGCACCATGCTGAGCATAAAAGCTTGCTAGTTCAAGACGTGCAGAAACCGGTAGTGATAAGACGGAGTGGTATGCCGTTTTCAAATCTGGTAAAGTAACGCCCGGGCGGCTTTGATATTCTGAATCAGCTAAATATTTCTTGCATTCCAACAGCAGATCTCGCTTGTATTCGGCATGAGGAAGCTGATCCGCAGCGACTACAGCGGATCGCAGCGCGGACTCTGCTGCCCTTAGATTGCCCACTTTTTTCATCTCTCTCGAAACTTTCATGTGGGCATACGGATCGTCTATATCAGATGAAGGTTTACTATTCATGGTGTTCCTCAGGCTCCGAGGGTTCATGGGTTATTCCCTCCCCCGCAGGATAATAAACGACGGGTGTGTCCGAGCCGAAGAGGGAGCAGAGGCGGTCGCGATCAACTCTTCCTGAAATATCTAGAGTAAGAAGTCACAATGAGCGGGACGGAACGGGAAGTCGGTGTCCGCGATTTTCAAGATGTGCCAACAGCGGCTTGAATCGCAACTCGACCGGCAAAGCTTTGTCGATGAAGAAGGTGCTCCAACCGGCTTTATCGCCATTTGCGATGTCCATCTCCTTGCAATCTCCTATGTGCAGAATTTCTGATTCACGCACATTGAGCATAGTTGAAACTCTTTTGAACACCGCGGGGGGCTTACCAGCTGTATCTAAATCGTCTAGTGTCGAGATTACATGACGAAAGTGTTTCTCGGCTTGGCCTAGTTCGAACTCTATAAAATCTCGGGTTGTGGTCGAAATGATTATCAGTGGAACGTCAGCAGCAAGGTGGCGCACCAGTGCGAGAGCTTCTTCAAACAGGTGGGGTTTTCTAGACAAACGTGAGAATACCTGTGGCACCGATTGGCTCGCACAGAGTGTGTTTATCCAGTGTCGGGCACAATAGTACCGCGGGTCGTATTTGCCCATTGCCGAAAAGTCTTTCCGAAGAATGAGTTTAGCTTCGGCGGGGCTTACTCGATGATGTTCGGAGTACAGCACAGGTAATAGTTCAAGCCAAAATTCGTCTGAAAAAGCGTGATCAGATAAGGTGCCCTGCAAATCGAAACTGATTACCGTGTAAGTCATTTTTCTATGAATTCCAAATGGAGATGATGTGCAAATATTAGCGGGGAATAGACTCGATCTTGACCAGTGAAAAGAGGTCATAGCCTGATAATGCCTCGCGACCCGCCAGGTACTCAAGCTCTATGACGAAGGCGCAGCCAACAATTGCTGCGCCGCTTCGGCTCACAAGTTTGATGGCGGCGCTGGTGGCACCGGAACCAGCCATGATGTCGTAGATGATGAGTACATTGTCGTTTTTCGAGAATTGACCTTTCTTGATCTGATATTCACCAGTTCCGTATTCCTTGATGAATTCTTCGTGATCAGTTTCCCCCGGAACTAGTTCCGGCTTGCGGATCAGCACTAACGGCAGTGATGCTTCGTAGGCCAGAGCCGCTCCGATAGTGAAACCCTTTGCTTCGATAGCGGCTATTTTCGTGATTTTTCGAAGGGCGAAGTGACTTCGAATTTCTTGAATTGCAGCTTTGAACGCCAGCGGGTTAGCCAAAAGAGGGGTGAAATCCCAATAAACCACGCCATTTTTCGGGAAATCTCTGAACGATTCTATGTATTTTGAAAAATCAACTTCAGTGGTTTTCATGGTTGCTCATCAATTAGGATTGCGCGGGCTGGTGCTCCATCGATGCCTGTGACTTTGACCGGTAGGCACACCAGAAGATATTCCTTTTCTTCCGTGTCTGCTAGTCTGAGGTTGTCTAAGAGGGTGATGCTGCGGGAAAGAAAGACATGGTGTACGTTGTTCTTACCGTCGCGTTCAAATGATTGATAGTCGTAGCCGAGTGTAGTGACTCCTCTTTCGGCGAGGTATTCGGCTCCTTTCACGCTTAAAACGATGTGCTTGGGATTGTATGCTGTCATAGGATCGAACGAGTTCCTGGTCTTAAGGAGAATTATTGGGTGTTCGATCGATTTTAAGGATAAGTCCTCTTCGGTAATCTCATCGTCAACATTGGTGAGGTCAATTACCTGGCATGGTCCGATCATTCGATTGAGCGGGATCTGATCGCACGTCCACTTGTCCTTGAACAGATAAAAAGGTGCGTCTATATGGGTGCCGGCATGAGCGCCAAAATCGAGCCATGTGAAATTGCAGTCAGCCTCAGGTTGCCGGCATACCGGAGTTAGCTTCGGTTGCGGATCTGCAGTCCACACTACGGTTCTTTCATTAAGTTCCATCGAAATATCGATTATCTTACCTGCTGTAAATGCCGAGCTCAGCACTTTTCCCAGTGTTGTAATCGTGTTGCTTCCCATACAGTTCCTCCAGTTCTTTGCATACTTCCGCTAACCACTCATTGCGCCGACTCAAGCAAATTTGAGCAGCTTCAGTGAGAATTAAGTGTCTACATTCCAGATAGTGTTCGCATAGTGCACTGTATTCGGGAATTTGCTCAAACTGCTTGTCAAAGCCTCGGAAGCATTCCCAGAAGTCAAAGTGAAAGGACACCGGCATCGGAGTCCACGCAGGCCCGTACATATCAAATAATTGGAACAGAAACTCTGCAAACTCGGGTTGTCCGGTCTTTTGCTCAAGTTGGAAAAGGCAGTGGCGCACTATGTGTTCTATCTTTAGAAAATCACGCACTTCAGGTAGAGTGCTGCGCGCAGACACAACGTCGAATAACTTGTTCCTGCCAATCACTCTGGTAAAAGTATGCAGAAATTCATGGCATTGTTGATGTGTTCCGTGGGCAACATTATCGAATTTTTCGATAATTGACGACAGATCGACACGCGTGCAGGTGTCTGCGGTGATGTGGTAAAAGTGTCCTATGAGATCAACGCGATTTTCATAAGGGTAAGCACCTTTATCGAAGCAGTGTGGCTTGTCTTCTACTGAGCAGTGGGTGTGGAGAACCTTCGGATGGTTTTCCGGCGCTGGCAGACTTATATAGTAAGTTGCGGTCTTAAGATCCGCTTGAGCAACGAAACATCTGAAAAATGTGAGCGCGTTTCGAAACGTGGTGCCCGAGTCAATGTATTCGTCGAAGTAAATGAACGGCTCTTTGAGAAGCTCAGCAATCTCTGTTCCAGAAAAAATTGTCGAGAGGCTCTTTTGAAAGGAGGTCTGGCAAAGTTGTCCAACGCTGTTAAGTAGCTCAGGAAGATCGACCGGCTCGCTGGAGTAAAAATCAGAGGGCATCACGGCGCAGATTTTCTCAAGTGCATGAAAACGACTGTCGTTTGTGGAGAAAGCAACATCCTTCAGGCCGTGCGTGCTAAGTAGTCTGATTTGCTCTGGCGACAGTTTTGTGTTTTTCTCTTCTTCACGCAGAAAGAACGCAACAGTGGGAAGGATGCTGCTTACAGGTTCACGAGGGAACTTAACGGGTTTCCATATGATTTGATGACCTTTGTATGCCAGAATTCGTTGGCAGATTTCTGCGTAGGGGGAGGCCCCTGTTTCAGCAACAACCACAACTTTCATCCCGCTGGCGATGATTGTGTCGGTAAGACAATCAGCCAGGGAAATCACCTTGCGATCGGACATGTACGTAAAGGTACGCAGCCAGAGCGGGTGCCTGAGACACTGCAAATTATCTACATGGTGATAAAGGTGACTAAGATACTGCATTTTTTGCGAGATTTCGGGCGACAGAAATAAATTGTTTTATCTTCTGTGGGCTCTTTCTATCCTTGCGTAAGTAATCCACACTATAAGTACTGATGCCTGTAGATACGTCTACCCCGGCAGGATCGGTGGCGCGAATGGCCATTTCTACATTGTCCGGATTCAGTCCACCGGCCAGAAATACGGGCCTGTTGGTTTTCAAAATCAGGTCGCGGCAGATCGTCCAGTCGCCAACTTCACCTGTTCCACCAACGTAACCGCCAACGCTGCTATCGAGCAAAATAAAATCGCAGTAGGGCTCGTAAGCCGCGAGTCTGTCGAAGGCGGTGGTGCTGGAAGCCACCACTGTCTTGATGATTTTCCTGGATGTACCTTCTCTAACTTGTCGCACTTTTTCCGGCCCGATATCTTCCGAAATCTGAATGCCGGAAGTGCCTACATATTCGGCCAGGGAAAGAATGTCGGTTGGCTCAAAAAGATGTGTTACCAGATAAGTATCGATCGTGTCAGGAAGCGATTTGATAATCTCGCGCACGGTTTGTGCATGCGGTTCCACCTCCACGGGTAGAACCTTGCCACCCATTACGAATCCCAGTGCGTCAGCACCGGCTTCTACGGCAGACCTGGCATCGATGAGGTTGCTTAGTCCGCAGATTTTTGTGAGCATGTTCATTCTCCTGGTATCACCAACAACGAGATTCAGCAGAGCTGAGAAGCCTGACGAGCCCGGATCTCAACCTTACAAATATTACCGGCGCGGGCACTCGTCGCGCAGTTTCTCAAACAGAAGGGCAAAAGCACGGTTGTTGCGAGGGCAGTGGCGGTGTTAGTTGTTCGCCAATGTCGTTGATTAAGCGGGCCATCTCTTCTTCAAAACTGATGAAGGCGGGTCCGATGTCGAGGTGGTCGAATTCCGTGCCTCTCTCTTCTGCTTCTTGAGCCCCGGCAGCATTGACGGTACCAAGAGACTTTATTCTTTTCACTCGGTATCCGGCTGATTCCAACTGGCGAATTTTGGATTTGTTGTTTGAGAGAAAAATCAGGTCCTTGCTTACATGCAGCCAATCGAGGAGTATGGATGTGATTTTGTAGCCGATATCGTTGTTCTCGCCGCGTGGATCAGGCGTAATGCCGATGGCATGGAAGCCGCCCGCCATGCTGGTCTGGTGGATTTGCTCCGCTGAATATTCGCCGCGGTGTCTGAGCGATGCTCTGGAAAACAAGTCAAATGAGAATTCGTTTTTCGAGTAGCCGCTGCCCATGCCATTTTGTGTATCGACATGGATCATGATCATTCCCTGTCCGGCATTCATTGCTATGTGTTTGCCGCGGTCGTAAGTAAATTGACGTTGCACCCATTTCTCGAATTCTCGTCCGCATTCTATGGCTGGTGGTTTTGCCGGGTTGAAATGTGCGGCCAGTTCCCTTATGGTTTCCCACTGATGAGCGCAGTTGCAGCGTTGCGACCCGAAGAGAAAGGACGGGGTGCATGCCGATTCGCTACGCAAGACTACCGGTCCATCGTATACATTGCCGACCAGGGCAATGTTCGCGACCTCTATGCCGAGTCCCGGCAGGTATACGCAACATCCAATGTGGCGGCAGATAAAAGGAGTTTGTGTTCGTGGGGAGTGACAAAATAAAGTGGCGCCTTTGTTGGTTATGATAAGCGCACCGGTGTCGAGGTGAAGGCCAATATCATACAGTGTGGAGAGATCGTGCAGCGCTGCTTCATTCGGTAATACGGTTCCGAAGTTTTCTAGCACGTCGTTGAAGAGCTTTCTATCAGCGATTTTCACAAAGCGGTGACCGTTGCGTTCAGCAGTGGCATAGCGAAGTATCTTTTCGTATAGCCGTTTCTTTGTTTCAATTCTTTCTGCGAACGAGTCCATTCCGTTGAGCATAGTTTCTTGAAAAGCCAGCACAATTTTTCCTCCATTGGGAGTACAAAGAGGCTACGATGTAGCGCTCTTAGCGATACTGATATACAGCCCTTGGGGATGCCAAGCAAATCCCTCACAGGAAAGCAGTGGGGCAAGTACGTATGGAATTGGTTTCAATTCTTAAGTAACATGAACGCCGCAGGCTTGTAGCTTCCGGCAACGTATTGGAACTTCAAGATGATTTTTTTTGATATAGATGGAACGCTTGTTGATCACAGATATGCAGCAGAAGCAGCCGTTGGATTGCTCTGGCAACGTAATTCTGTGACCCTGGCATGTGGCAGGGACGAATTTGCCAAAGTGTGGGACCAAGTTATTGATGGACGAATGAGAGCCACCTTGGACTGGTGTTTTTTGAGAGAGGGACCGGTGGGGCTCTGCGAGGTATTTTTGCAATTCGGTTGCAGAATGTGTGCAAAAGATGCAGCCCGGGAATTTTCTCAATACAGAGCAGACTATGCTGAGAATTGGCGTCTGTTCGACGATGTTCTTGACTGTTTTGGCGAATTGGATGGTTTGCCATTGGGCGTGATCAGCAATGGTGATCGCCAGATGCAAACAGACAAGCTGAGACGCTTCAGTTTATTGGATAGGTTTCAAACTGTCGTGATATCTGAGGACATGCGGCTGACAAAGCCGGCTCCAGGTATTTTTCATAGGGCGTGCTTTCTTGCCGATAAGAAACCCGGCGAATGCATTTATGTGGGAGATTCTCTGGAAGATGACATGGTGGGAAGTCAACGAGCCGGTTTAGCATCGGTGTGGCTCAATCGAAATGAATACGCTCTTGATGAAAATTTTGCAGTGCAAGGAACGTTGCGAAGTGGGCGGAGCCAGCAGAGCGGAGCTTCCGACGAATCGCAGTGCAGCGGAGACTATCGAGAACTTGGCGAAAACATTGTGATAATAAACAGTCTGACCTTACTGTCTGGCGCGATTGAATCGGTGGTGAAGCCGCCTTTGATTGATATCGTACTTGATACAAAAATGGGCACGCTCCATGAGGAAAAATGTCCGACTAATTCGCCGAAACGGTTATAAGTCCAGGGTGTTGAAGCAGAGCCCACTGTGCGGAGGCATCGAGGGCGCTAAAATAGAAAAGGAGACCCTGGCAATTTAGGCGGTCATGATCCAGTTCGCCCCGGGCACCATTTTTGATGAACGATATACCCTCGTTGCTCGGCTGGGTGAAGGTGGCACAGGCGTGGTCTTCAAGGCGATTGAGGCTGGTCTGAACCGGGCTGTTGCGTTGAAGATTCTAAGCTCGAGTCTGCTTACAGACGAGGACAGCCGGTCGCGGTTCCTGCGGGAGGGCAAAGTTCTGTCGCAGTTGTCGCATCCCAATCTTGTTACTTTTTATCGATTTGGGTTGTGGAAAGATACGTATCCATACATTGCAATGGAATTTCTCAACGGACATTCATTGAGAGAATTGATCGAAGAAGGTTCCTTAACCACAAATCAATGCATACAGATCGCCATGCAGATCAGTGCGGCAATGCAGTCGGTGCACGAAAGGGGGATTATTCATCGAGACCTCAAGCCCAATAACATCATGTTGTCGAAGGAGGGAGATGTTGAAATTGCTAAGGTGGTGGATTTTGGCCTGGCAGGATTTATAGCTGCCAGAAGCGAACAACAGCGGTTGACTTCAACAGGAGTTCCTATCGGCAGCGTTTTTTATATGAGCCCGGAACAATGCAAGGGCTTGCTGGCCGATGCAAGGTCGGACATCTATTCACTGGGCTGCGTAATGTATGAAATTCTTAGCGGGAAACCACCTCTGGTGGCAGCAAATCCAATCGCGTTGATGCGGAAACATGTTGTGGAGTCGCCCCGGCCTTTGAGTAATAGAAACATTGAGAACCTGCCTGTTGGCCTGGAAAGTATTGTCTTTAAGGCGATGGCGAAAGAACCCGTACATCGCTACAGAACAATGGATGAACTAAAAACAGATCTGGCATTGGTCAATGCTGGCCAGTCGCCCGGTGCACTAAGAGATGAGCTGCGGATGAGACGCAGAACGTCGCGTGTCAAACAAGTGGTATTTGTTTCGATGGTGTTGTCCGTGGGTTTGACAGTCTGGCAAAAGGTGAACTGGCCGGCAACAAGTCTGCAGCGAGCAACCTCGGTGCATTTGAAGGATGGTCTTGAAGAATGCTTGCGGAATGTTAATCGTTTGCAGGATCGTTTAGAACACGGCGCTGCCGAGGACAAGAGTCGTACTGCAGTTTTATTGATTAACAGTTTAGATCAGTTGGCCACGGAATATGAGCGCCGCGGACAAGTGAAGGACACGCTGCTGGTGGTGCACAGAGAGATGGCGTTGGCACCATTTATCGTGGCCTCAAAAAATTTTGTTGTGGAGAAAGCATACATCAGGATGGCCGAAATTTATCGACGCAAGGCATCAGCAGCCATTTCCGAGGTTCAACGAAGAGAGTTCTTGGCACAATCTTTGGAGTTGTTGAATAGAGTTGTTACCAGCAGCGAAGGAACCACCGTTTCGAAATCTCTGTTGATAGCGCTAGAATTTAGATCTGCTGCGTATGTCCAATTAGGAATGTTCAAAGAAGCGAAGAGAGATTTTGATTTAGCGATTGAAACCGCGACCGTTTCGGGGGCCCTGGCAGGGCAGTGTTACTTTGATTTGCTGGAATCTGATATAGATCAGTACGCGAAGCCCTTGTCGCTGGATGACCGGCTAATATTGTGCGACATACTCATCGGAATTTCCGCTCACCAATTGGAGATGGCTAGTGCAGAGGGTTTCATTTCGACGCTCCGTCGTCCAAGACTGCCGAAATTGTCACCAATAAGGGGTGCGTGGCAATGGTTATTGCAAGCATTTCCTGAAATCCCCGTTTCTGAGCCGGGGTTGTCGCAATTCAATCGCAGGAAGCAAACACTAAAAGAATTGCTCGCAGCGATCAAGAAGTCGCAGCATCTACAAGGGCCAAAAGTGTAGGGTGCCAGGGAACTATGCTGCAATTTTCCTCGCGTGAATCTCGCTAGAATTTCTGCGGATGTGCTTGCGGTAATCTGCAATCATCGCGGTAACGTTATCTTGCGAAAAAAAACGAGTGCGGTTCTTATGGGCCGGTCAACAGCTCTCTTTGCGCGCAACGACCGGGAAACCGCGGCGAGGGAATCGAATCATCGGTTACCCGCACGTATTGCATTGTGAAGCACACTCATCGAAGCGAAAAAGACTTTTGTTAGGCTGCAGGTGTCTTGCGTTTTCTCTAGATTTCTCGGTAAGTACCCGAAAAAAACATGCACCAATGTCAGTTCAATGGTAAGCGCTCTGCGCTCTCTAGCTGTACTGGCATCCGCGGTAGTCGTTGAATTGGCGCCCGGGGCCTCCAATTTGAACGTGCCTCGATGTGCAACTGATTCTGCGTTCAGAAGAAGACTTTCCTCACGAAGAAGGAGTAGCCATGCAGGAACGAAAGGACAAGAGTTCCTCTCTATTTTCTGTGGATGGTGCGATTCTGCTCGATGGATATGGCGAACAAAGTCGCGAACCAATCGATGTCAACTCACCAGTGATCGCAGACTTGAACAGTGTTTTCGACATTCGTCGGTTCAGAATTCCGAGGCGTCCAACCTCGCTCGGCATGTTGTCGACTCATGAAGCGGGACTCATGATCGCCGACTTCGTCCCTGGCAAAGTCACCGATTTACCTATCAAGTTCCCCAATACCGGGTTTCGGATTCCACGCGAGTTCGGGCAGTTCGGCCCGCTCATTCAGCGGATTGCCAACTTCGAACGCCGCATTAATCCGCGCTACGATGAATACTACTGTTACCTGACGGTTCACCAGGCGCTGGTAGCCAGAGGGCTGCGCCAGCGACCATCGCCGTGTCATGTCGACGGTTTTCAGGGCGCTCGATGGCAGCCGAAGGTGCCCTGCAATCACTCGTACGTTGTGTCCAATGCGTTGCCCACGGTGTACCATGCGCAGGCTTTTGAGCTTGATCACCTGGATGATGCCAAACACAACTTCTTCCACGAACTCAACCGTCAAGTTGAAGTGAACGGTGGTGCCCACTGGTGGCAGCCGCAATCAAACGAGTTGGTTTTGATGGACTGCTATTGCGTCCATCAGGGTGCCTGCGCAACGGAAGATGTTTGGCGAACCTTCGTTCGCGTGTCGTTCGAGGTGCGCATCTTTGATCACATGGACAACGGCCACAATCCGCTGTTCACCTATGACTGGCCCCTGGTCGATCGCCATATTGGCAAGCTGGGTCTGTCAATCTGGTCACCCGGGTAAACGGTCCGAACCCTTCGATAGGAGGTGCCGGTGAACGGCGCACTTTGTCTTGGCGAATTCGTATTTCCTCATACCAACGGAGAAAGGGGGCGGTGATGAAAACCGATCTGGCTATTCTGGGTGGAAGGCCGGAGGTGGAGCTTCCCGGCCCACACTATCGTTGGCCGCTGATCACACCCGCCGTGGAGCTGGCGGTTACCCGTCAGTTGCACGAGGATGTTGCAATCTATGGACGCTACGGTGTCTTTGAGCGCGTCGAGAAAAAATGGTCGGCCTATCACGGGCGCGCCCACAGCCTTTTGATGAACTCAGGTACTACCGGGTTGCTTTCAATGTTCGTCGGCGCCGATCTTCACGACGGTGATGAAGTTATCTGCCCGGCATATACCTTCTACGCGACGGCTAGCCCGCTGTTTTTTACGGGCGCGGTGCCAGTTCTGTGCGATAGCGATGAGACAGGTAACATTGATGCCGAGAAGGTTGAAACGCTGATCACTAGCCGGACGAAGGCTGTGGTGGTAACCCACATGTGGGGTATTCCGTGCCGCATGGATGCGCTTCTCTCTGTCTGCCGGAAGCACGGATTGCTTCTGCTGGAAGATAGCAGCCATGCTCACGGTGCTCGCTATCAGGGGCGTCTGGCCGGGTCCTGGGGAGACGCCTCGGTGTGGTCGCTGGGTGGACAAAAGATCATCACCGGCGGTGAAGGTGGTGTGCTTTCGACCGACAATCAGTCGATTCACGAACGAGCAGTGATGCTGGGGCATTACAACAAACGCTGCTTCGGGGAGGTGTCCGACCCCGTTCTGCGTCGGTTCGCCCTGACCGGCATGGGTTTGAAACTGCGGGCATCGCCCATGAACGTGGCGATGATCGAAGAGCAGTTTAGTCATCTTGATCAGTGGCTTGCGCAGAAACGTAAGTTCGCAGCACTCATCACCAGCAGGATCTCCGGGTTGCCCGGGTTGGCACCGCCGGTAGTGCCTGACGGGGCGGAACCCTCCTGGTACGCGTATGTGTTCCAGTATCGTGCCGCCGAGCTAGGTGGGCTTCCCATTCAGCGGTTTCATGATGCGCTGGTGGCAGAAGGGTGTCGCGAGACCAATTTGCCGACATCGACCTGTCCGCTAAACTGGCTGCCCCTGTTTCAGGAGCCGGCGGGTCTGTTTGCGAAGTACAAGCAGTGCTCCATTGCGCCGTATGCTGAAGGTTGCTTTCCCGTCGCGGAGCGGTTTGCCAGGCAGGCGATTACCCTTCCCGTGTGGGCCAGGGCGGAGGATGAAGAAATCCTGGTGAAGTATCTGAACGCGATGGAAAAAGTCGTGCGGGGCCACAAGCAGTTGTTGTGATTCTTTTATGCGAGAAACAACGTGCTCTCACAACTGCACGCTCTATCAAGAAAGGAGGTACCAATGCTGGTTTGTGTGCTGGGTTTGCCCGGGTCGGGTAAGTCGACTCTCTTGCGGGCGTTAGCCGGTCGGTTGGGCGCACAAGTTCTGCATCCTGGCCGTCATGCGCGAGAGAAGGGGCTGGTCGACTCGGGGTTTCCATCGCGAGCCGAGTTGCTCGCGGTGCCTAATTTGACAGAGTCGCTGCTCAGCGCGATTGCTAAATTGGCACCAGACTTGGTGCTACTGGACGGTTTTCCGCGAAGCCGTGAGCAAGCAAAAAAGCTGGTGGCAACCGGGTGGTCGCTGCTGGTCATTCATCTGGTGTTTCCTGCCGACGAGGAACTGGAGTGGTCGGTAGCACGACAAGATCAGCGCGTGCGGGCGGATGGTGTCTTTATCGAGCGACGTGAGCTGGAGACACAGACACGGCTTGCTATGGAGCATGACATCGGTGCAGTCGACGAGCTTACTCTTCGTGGAGCAACAATCGTCGAGATCGATGCGACTCAAGATGCAAGTGCGGTCGAAGCATCCGTGCTGCGCTTGTTGCCAGAGGAAAGCATTGCCGGTTTAGCATAGGCCTTCTTCTGGCGAACAAGGTATCCGCGGTCCCGGGCTCCGCCAATTCGAACAGCGTTAAGCGACAGTACCAAAGGTGGTGTCGGGCTAACGGGCTTTGTAATGGCCGGAGAATTTTCTCGCGCTCTGTGAATTGTGGAGCTGGGCTTCTTCAGCTTCTCCACCAATGATGAAACCTGAAGCATTCCCCGGGGAATGTTTCAGGTTTCACGCCGCTTCCAATTTGCGGTTTTCTCTGTCGATGTGTCCAACTTGATTGGCGCCTCTCCTTCATTACTCATTTTAGTTGTATTATGGCGTTCTATAGTAAGAATTTCTTACTGGCTACTTTTGAATATAGTGTTAGTGCAGCCGTGGACAAAGCAAGTAACCACCAAATTTTTTGGAGAGCGCTGCACTCCTTCATTTTGTCGATCTTGGTGAGGCCGTGAGATGAACACAGCTCACCACCAAGATTGATCGATATTCAACCGCTCTAGATTGCCGGCAGTGCGAGCGCTCATTTGTTAATTAACACAATTTGTGCAATCCTCACTCCTGCTCCTTCTTGCCGGAAGTGAATCTCTACGCTCTGCCCGGTGAGCATATCCCACAATGCCGGCGTCATGTACATTTCAGCGTGGAAGGGGCTGCCATCACGATGGCGGAGCAAGACTTTGTCATCCACAACAAGAGGAGGAAATTTAGTACCATCTTCGGTGCAGAGGTACAAGGTAAAGTGTCCTTCCCTTGCGTTTACGAAACCAGTCGTTCCGCTGATGCGACCGCGGATGGGAACCAGCGGAAACCTTTGCGCTGGCACAGGGCGAATGGCTGTGGCGTCGGACCTCACTGCTTTCTGACAGCTTTGCGTGAAGAATATTCCGCACAGCAGGGTTATCCACAGCAACGATCGAAGGACGTTGTCCAACTGATAATTCACAGTCTCTCCGTATTGCTTCAGGAGTGAGGGCGTCTACGAAACGAGTGGGCAAACATTGGTTTAGCGATGATGACGAGCGGGACATCGGCGAGGAGCAGACCATGGCGGTGCTGTTTTACGGTGCGCGATTATTGGCAGGGTGGGCTAGGTTTTCTCCGGTGGTTTTTCGGAAGAGCGATTTGTTCAGTCCTACCGCAATGGCTAAGCAAGAATCAATCAACAACGCGCGGTTTCTACCACGTGATAGCTCGCCGGTTTTGTGCGGTATGGCACTGCTGATATCAGTTTTCCTCAGAAGATGCTTCGTTAAAACAGCTTTCCATGGCATGCCTGCCAACTATTGCGCATCATAGTAGCTAAGGGTAATAGGGTGTCGGGGGTCATGGGTAATCGATCAGCTTAATCCATTCTCGAAGCCAGCCTATGGTCTTGTTCAAATCCATCATTCAACCTGAAGTTCGGGGTGGAAAATTGCCAAAAGGGCAAGGGGAGGCGTTAAGCCTGTCCCTGCCCTTTTGGCAATTTTCACCGTCGCATGGCGACGGTCGGGTGCATCACGTCAGCGAGACGTGCGACCCGCAGAAGACGCACAGGGCGCACTTGTGCGAGTTCCCCCAGTACGCCCCGCACCCCGCGCAGCCGCCCAACTCCGAGACGCAGAGCGGGTCGAACGGCCCGTCCTCCTCCTTGAAGTTGGGCGGCGTTGCCTGGAGGTAGTCGAACAGGCCCGCGTCCATCCAGCAGTAGCCGCCGAAGACGGCCTCGCCGAACGGGGTGATCACACGCTGACCCTCAGCCGGGTTGTCGGGGCACATCCCCTTCACCCCGTCCAGGTGCATCGAGACGGTGCAGCTCAGGCACCGCGAGTGGCGCGAGGTGTCGCCCCACTGGCGGTGGCACACCGTGCAGAAGCCTCTGTGCAGGCGTTCCTGCAGCCCCGGCGTGTGCTCCAGGTGCGCGAAGACCCTCGCGCTGACCCAGAACTCGCCCGTGAACACCGCCTCGCCACCGTCACGCCCCGCCAACCGGTCACCGCGCTTCAGACTCTCGCTCATGCGAAGCCTCCTCAAGAAGGGAACAGATGGAACGGCTTGGTACAATCCTTACCGTTTTAATTTTTTGTGTTCAGATTCTTGAGCTACCAATGCAGGCGAGTGACGGGCTTCACGGGTTACCGAGGGAACGCTTTGACAATCCGCAGTGCCCAGCCATAGGGCAAACCGATGGACTCAAGCTGCCTGGTGGTAATGCCTCGAAGCAGGTCGAGGTCGAGCATATCCTCATCCTCCAACTTCTTGATGAGGTCCTCGCGGATTTCCGCCTGTTGGAGCATCGTGCGGATGGCTTCCGGTGGACAGGCATCTTTTCTGGACCACTTTCCGCCCGGGAAGGCCCTGAGCACCTTCAATGCGCTTCCCAGCTTGAGCCCACATCGCATCAGATCGGGTACCGTTATCTCATTCAGCAGGGATTGACAGAGTAACCCCTGCTCCTCCATCATCCGAATGACGTCAGCAGTAAGACCCGTATTGGCCAGGGTCAGGCGCAGGTCGTCCATTCCGTAAACCTCCGTAAGGTGTTTAGTGGTGACGAGGCTCAGCCGGTGTTGCCACCTTTCCACTGGTCTTTTCCTGTGCTTGGCGCAACTGGTCCCGAAGAAGGACCCCGTCGTTGCACTTGAAGTGAGGCAGCAGGTGCGTTGGGCGGATGGCGTAGAGCGCTCCGTGGTCGCCGCGGGCCAGCGCAGCACGATAGCTGGCCAGATCGCGCCAGTCTTGCTCGTTGCCTTGTCGGATGCGACAGGAGGCGTAGTAGTCGATGAGGTCGAAACTGCGCGAGTCTCGTTCTCCCCACGCAAGGAAGGTCAGCTCGAGAGCCTGCTTGTACAGCTCCTCGGCTTCAGGGTAGCGTTGTTCCTGCCGCAGCAAGTCTGCCAGCGCTGACAGGTCTTTCACGCATTCAACCACGCCCGCCACGGTTTCGTCGATCTCGAGTGCCTGGCGGCGAAGGTCTTCATCATCGGCCAGGCGACCTTGCTTCTCCAGCAGAGTGGCCAGCTCCCGCATCAGGGAAGCGGCGCGGGCCGGGTCGCTGTGGCGGTCATTGTAGAAAGTGATCGCCTGGCGTAGCAGTGATTCGCCCTCCTCCAACCTGCCGGCTTCGATGGCACGGAGTGCAAGGTTCTCGAAGACCCAGGCGACATCGGCGTTGACACCGCAACTCACTCCACCGAGCTTGTTGACGTGTTCGACGACGAGATCGAGGAAGTACTCCACCAGAGGAACACAGCACTTCTCCGCTGCCGATCGAGCCAGTGCGGCAAGCTGTCGGACGATGGACTCAGGGGTTTGGTTCGTAAGGGTGGCAATTACAATCCGAAAATCGGATGCAGTGGACATTGTTCACTCCGGTCGAGTAAAGGAAACAGCACTGCAATTAATTGCCGCGCTGGTCATGGAGGAGGCTTGTGATACCTCAGGTTCAGAGACAGAGACACCGATGTGCGGAGGTGGAATGGGCCTTTGCTGCGCGGTTTCACTTCTTGTGCGGGTGATCACCGAGCTTGGTGCCGAGTTCCTCGTAGAAGTTCGCCACGATTTTGGTCGCTGCCTTCAGGGCGTTGTCCACGTCTTGTTTGGTCTTCAGTGTTGGCCGCTGTTCCTTGCTGAACTTCTCAAGGCGGTCCTTCAAGAGGTTGTAGTCGGGGAGGGACTGGTTCGTTTCCAGCAAGAGCTGAACCGACTTGTCGAAGCGGGCCTGATGGTCCTCGGGCTGTGCGGTCACGGTCGGAACGGCACTGGACGAACAGCCCGCCAGAAAGACAAATCCGAGAGCGCAGACGATAGCAGTCAATCGAGTCATCTTTGTACTCCCATTAGCTGGTGAAACGCCAGTTGGAGAAACGGTTGCCTGCCACGGACATCGCTACACAATCGCAGACCGACAGTGACTCTCTCCTGACAGGAGGAGCGCAACGGTATGATGCTCAGTGCTGGAAGTGTATTTTGAGAACGATCTCCGGGTCAGCAATTGTAGGTAGGTTAGGATTCAAGTCTGCCGCCCCCGGGACAGTGGACACAACATTGTTGGCCTTGATGTTAGCGGGATTCACGTAGTCAGTGGATAGAGTTAACCTTGCTACTCGCGCGAGGATGCATATTTCACCTCGCTTTTTTTGCTCTGACTGTCGCCACAGTTTGATACTAATCTCGTCCACAAGGAAGCGCGTTTCCTTTGAAGAATGGTATTCACGACGGGCGTGGTTTCGCCACCGTCACCGCCACTGCGCCAGCTGCGAAATTAACTCATTTCCGAATCTTTCGGGCATTTCGCAGGGTTTGGGTACTCAGGTTCAGACCTGCTCTCCACCCCGTTTTTCTTAGCATTATATCTATGGCCGACGTAGTCAACTTGTCGCCCTTAGGTCCCAGAAATAGATAGGGAGAGTCTGCACTACATTCAGTGCTATCCCGTTCTGACAGCCAATTCTTCAAAGCTGTTGCCAAATCAGGAGAAAGGGTCTGAGTCTGTTCTCTATAGCGATTACGCACGGTGAGCTGTATCTGACCCTCGGACGTTTGTTGTAAATCGTCGAGTTTGATATTTGTGCAGTCACTAAGTCCAATTGGTGTTCTCAGAAATAGGAGGCACAATAGAGTTTCTCGACATGATGGCCGTGCTCTGGCTGTTTCGAGCAAGCGAATTTCGTCGGTGGTTGAGAGATAGCTTCGCCGTATGTCTGATTCAGTTTCCAGAGTTCTTACGTAAGGCTGGTGGAGTATCCTGGCGTAGGCTCTGAAGGTGCGAATGAAATTGTTGACAGTAGTGGTTTTCCACTGAAGAGATGTTCGGCAAGTATCGATGAACTCGCAAACTCGATGCTGGAACTCCGTGACAGGCGGATCCATGTTCTTTTCAGCGAGATACTGTACGAACTGTCTCAATCTTGAAAGATAGATTCTCCTGGAGGAGTCTGTGTACTGCGGCGAGGCCTCGACTACTTGTTGAGCTGCCAGAAGTTGATCAATCAGTTTGGACGAGGGGGTAATTGTGGCTAGATGGTCCAGCCGGTGAGTTTGTGAAATATAGTGTGGTTGTAGGTTCTGCACTGATCTTCCCACTAGAATGTAAGCTTAAGAAGAGGTTAGTCGGCAAAGTTCGCGGTTTGTTCGTTGTTTATCGATACCGGAGTTTAAACGTGGCGTCTCACAAAGGATTCACAATGATGACTTTCGTAATTGCACCAGTACCTGAGAACAACGAGACTGAATCGACGCGGCGCCGTATTGGCCCGGGGGGCCGGATAAAGTAATGACGATGCATTTTCGTCCCATCTATTTCACAGAAGATGAACCTGAGGATTCGCTGCTAGACCGAGCGTGGGAATTGTCAGAACAGGGAATTGATTTTCTGTATAACAAGCAGTTTGATCTTGCGGAAGCATCGAGTATTGAAGCCGTATCGACAATGGAAAGAGTTGATGGTCCATACAAGGCAGATAATTACTATCTGATTCTCGACAATCTTGCGGCAGTCTATGTCTATCAGGAAAAATGGGATCAGGCCGAAGCAACCCTGAAGAAGGTGCTGGATTTTTGCAAACAGACTTATGGTGATAACGGAGATACTGGAAATGTGTCTGCGGAATTGGCCCGAGTTTATTTCAGACGCCAGGAATATGACCGGGCGGAGCCACTGCTCCTCTATGCTTTAGACATGGAGGAACGTACTTGGGGTCGTACCAACAGTACTGTCTCGGATCGTCTGACGGAGTTGATTGAGTTCTACGGATTCACTGCAAAATTAGAGCATGTGCCAATTTTAGCGAAGCGACGCGATCGGTTGGACGGGTTTGATAGTCATTGGAAACCAATGCAACCATTCACGTTCCCAAAGACGCCCGGGGTGAGGCGTTCGGCGAAAGTAACGGATAACTACCGTATCCAGTTATGTTGGAACCTGGTGGAAGAGGCAGCTTTGAGTCTTCCGACCGATCTGTCCACAGCGCGGCAGTGTGTTGATCTTGCAGTGAAGATTTGCAGTGAAGAACTTGGTGCTGTTGATTCGGAAACGCTTCTTATTTATGAGAGCCTGAGCGCGATCTCATTTCTTCAGCAAGATTTTGCAATGTGCGAAGTCTCTCTCAACCACTGTATTACGAGTCGGGAAGCTGCCGTCCACACCTGTATTGATGGAGAGAAGGTGGAGGAGCTGGTGTGCGAGTTGGAGTGCTCTCTTGAGCAACTCGGCTGGCTCTACCGTGTTCAGGGGCGTTATGAGGAAGCAAGCGTGTGTTTGCGTCGCGAAATGGCTTTGGTCGAAGGGAAGCGATGTAGCGATCCTTCCGATTGTTTGAAACGGTTGGCGTCTTTGTATGATGTGTGGCAGAAGCCTCTTGAGGCTCAATGGTGCCGTGATCGTGCTACTGCTATTAGTGCTCATCTGGAAGGAGAGTATCGCCCGGTCGAAGAAGTGTAAAACTCGGCGCTTCACGGGTAGAGCGAATCTAAGACCTTTTCGGCTTGTTTCAAAGCTTCCGTGACGAGGTTCTCCGCTCCCTGAGACTGGGCGAGGCTGGCGCGCCAGATCCACATGTCTTGAATCCGCTAAACATGGTCTTGCCTCGGCGACGGTGCTGTATCGCTACGCTTCCAGTTCTTGCGAAATACGTTTTACTACGCTGGCGATTTCGGCGTCGAGCGGCAGTGCTGTTTTGATTTTGTCATATGCATATATAACCGAGGTGTGCTTGCGATTTCCGAATGCCGCCCCTATGCGCGGGAAGCTCAGTGAGAGCATTTCGTGTGCTAGATACATGGCAATGTGACGTGGCGCAGTAAGATCTTGTGATCGTTTGGATGACTTGATGTCTGCCGGCTCGATGCGAAAGTAAGAGGCCACGGCATTTATCACGTGCTCTACGGTGATAATGCGTCGTTCTTTACGATGAGAACCCGGTAGCAGAATATCTCTTAGCGTAGACGCGTGGGGGGTGCTGCCAGTAAGGTTTGTGTAGGCGTGAGCCCTCAGCAGTGCGCCTTCGAGTTCTCGGATACTGCCCGAGAAATTTTCGGCTATGAATGGCAGTATTTCTTCGCTCACCACCATGCGTTCCACTTCCGCCTTTCGTTGCAAAATTGCCAGGCGCATTTCATAATCCGGGGCCTGAACGTCTGCGATCAGCCCCCATTCAAATCGACTGCGAAGTCTCTCCGTCAAATGAGATAGAGCTTGCGGCGGCCGATCGCTGGACAACACAATTTGTTTGCCGGATTCGCGCAGGGCGTTAAATGTATGAAAGAACTCTTCCTGGGTGGCTTCTTTTTTCTCAATGAATTGCACATCGTCCATCAGTAACACGTCAATCTGCCGGTACCTGCGCCGAAAATCCTGCATGCTGCCGTCGCGCAGCGAATTGATCAATTCATTGGTGAACTTCTCGCATGACATGTATCGCACCACTGTATTTGGTGCGTGCTGTAAGATTGCGTTTCCCACTGCATGCAACAGATGAGTTTTTCCCAATCCGACTCCGCCATAGATGAATAGCGGGTTATAAGCCTGCCCCGGTTTTTCGGAGACGGCCATGGCCGCGGAATGGCAGAACCGATTGCTGGAGCCAACTATGAAACTCTCAAATGAGTGTTTCTGGTTGAGGTTCGCTTTGGAGGCGCCATACCCCGGCTCTGGCAATGCACTATTGGCAGGTCTATTCGGTCTCTGCCCGCGTACCGGTGAGGGTATTATGGATGCAATGGTCGGGCTGTACTCCGCTGATTTAACGCTCTGGTCTACTATCACTTTCAGCGTAATCTTTCGGCCCAGCACAGTGGCCAACGCGGATTCCAGAGCGGCTCTATGCGAGTTCATGAGCATTCCGCGGGTGAAGTCATTAGCCACGGCTAGAGTAACGCTGCTACTTTCAACCGCCACTAGTTGAGCCGGCTTGACAAACGATTCCATTGAAGGAGTCGACATGGAAGAGGCTAACAAGGTGACAGTGCGGTCCCAAATCTCTGGTAAGGGCAGGTCCAGACAGACATCTTCGGTTTGCTCTCTTATCATCAATTGGTAACCGGGGTTGGAGGAAGCCACAGGACGAAACGAACTAACAAGAATGCGATCTGTCCCTGTTAAGCATCGCGGCATTTGTTAGCCGGATTTTATGGGATCGACCGCATCTGATTGCGAGCCGCTACTGTTGGCTTGCAATCACATAGAGCCCCGAAAATTGGCTCCATTCGTAAATTTTAACCGGGACGTCATTCACGTCCGGCGCTAATACTCTGGGGGAGATGATAGCATAGCCCGTTACCTGCCGACGTCTAAGAAAATTAAAGGTCGGGCGGCGCTTGCGCGCTCGCTTTAAACGGTTAGTCGGCGTTATATATTTCAAGCTCGTGACGGAGTTTTGCTATGAAACGGACATTGAGAGGCTCAATTCGCAAGGCGAAGAAAAGCAGCGGCTTCCTGGCCAGAATGGCCACTCGGACCGGCCGCAAGGTACTTAAAGCACGAAGGGCAAAGGGACGCTATCGCCTCACCGTTTAGGTGAATCGTGCTGCCTTCTGCAGAGCGCCTTCGAAAGCCAAGTTTGTTCCAACGTGTCTACACAGCAAGGAAGAGTGTCTCCTCGGACCAGCTCACCCTATACGTACTGGCACGGCAAGCCCGCAGCTCTCCAAGGCGCCCGCTTGCCGGCTTTGTCGTGGGTAAAAAGGTGCATCCCCGGGCCACCGACAGAAACCGTTCCAAGCGGAGGATACGGGAAGCATACAGGTTGTTACGGTTAAGTCTGGAAGAGGGGGGCGAAGCTGATCTCAAGAACCGTCTGAATCTTGAGCAATGGTACTCGATAATTTGGGTGATCCAGGGCAATCTTCTTGATAAGAGTTGGGCAGAGGTGAGGCAAAACGTAGTAAATTGTTTACTTAAAGCCGGCGAGAAACACGGAACCAAGCGGGTTTCAAAATAAAAATTTGATGAAAAAAGCGCTGCTCCTGCTGCTTAAGCTGTACCAAGCGACACGACCGTATCGACCGGCGTCGTGCCGCTTTTATCCTAGTTGCTCATCATACTCGTACGGAGCGCTAGAGAAGCATGGAGTTATTAAAGGAGTCGTACTGACCACCTGGCGAATTCTTCGGTGCCATCCTCTTTGTGACGGTGGTGT
>JAKFUT010000099.1 GCA_021732565.1 Candidatus Obscuribacterales bacterium | reverse complement strand
CTTGTCTGCCAGACTTTGGCACGATCTGAGCACTTTGTGAAGCGCTATAATTTGCCCCGCAAGGCCTTTGCGGTTCTGTGGAAGGGATTCTACAAAGGACTCTATTTTCTCCAAATCTGCGCGTTCGTTGTAGAAAAATCGGTCTTCATCATCAAACCGCTTCTCCAGGCCTGCAATGCACTCTTGGTCTGTCAAATTCTTCAGTACCAGAACTGCTTCGCCTGTTCGCCCGCGAGACGCCAACCATAAAGAGTAATTCATTGTGTTGTCTGCCACCCTGGTACGAGCATTCACTTTGGAAAGCAGAACCATCAGCTGCTGATATGTCTTATCGATAAGCGCTGGATTACTCGGCTTTGCGGACTTGGAGTCCGAGAGCACCCCCCCAAGCGCAAGAATGCAAGACTCGATTTCCTGGTGCGATGGTGCCCGGTTTCTACTCATAAGACAGCAGTACTCCAGGCGCTTTAGATTGATCACCATTGGCGATGGCAACATTTTCGCCTTGCGAAGTTGCTTTAGAGCTATCGATACATTTGGTACTTCGCTGTCAGTAAGCCTTGATGAAATCAAGTATGAGGTTGAATCAATTAGTACCTCATTCAGAAAGTCATTCTGGTCCTGGCCTGATTGTATCAATGCAGCTTCTGTTTCAAGTATCTTAATTGCAGATCTTTGTGACAGCTGATCATTATGAGCAGCAATCGACTTCACAAAAATCTCTCGGTAGAGACGCAGCCGTTCGTCTGTCGTATAGCCCGGCAATGTTGCGTTGATCAACCCGCTTTGAACGCGCGTGCATAAGTCAATTCGTTTAGAACGAGTGAGATAGTCACTGACAAATGAGACTACGCTGCTAAATTGTGCTGGCTTCAATGCTTTAGCTAGCACATCGCCCTCAGCTTCGATCGCACTGTCTGTGGTGGCAAGGAAAAACGAGCCCGTGAACAACGCCAGAAAAAGGACGACGAGGTACTGAAGCGAAACACGCTTCCTTTCCTCATCAATTTGTCTGTGTTCGCTAATTAACAATGGATTCTGTTGTGCGCTAATCTCCCGCAGTTGTTGTTCCACTTGTTGGATCGAAGGTCGGTTATTCGGCTCCTTCTCGAGCATTGAAAAAATCAGCTTTTCCAGTTCATACGGTGCGTCAACGGAACTATTTGCCTGACGCAACCGCAATGCTTGATCATGGCGATGTTTGTAGAGGATGTGAATAGCATCGGTTCCTGAAAACGGAGACTGCCCGGTGAGCATGAAATACATCGTGCAGCCCCAAGCGTACACATCAGCAGGCGGTGCAATCTTGGCTCCGATGCATGCTTCCGGACTCATATACAGGAAACTTCCTAATAGGACTCCTGTCGATGTTAGAGTTTCTGCCTGCCCCTTCGCATCAGGGCTGATTTGGCAAAGACCGAAATCGATTAGTTTGACGGTTGCCGAGGGCATCTGTCCCTCAATCAACAGGTTACTTGGTTTTATGTCGCGGTGAATGACTCCGGCCTCGTGAACAGACTTCAAAGCAGAGACAGCCTGAAGCGAAATCGCACAGCAATCTTGCCAATTCATCGGACCATTTTCATCAATGTAAAATTGAATGCTCTGGCCTGCTATGAGTTCCATAACGATGTAAGGTACATCGCCAAAATGGCCAAAACTGTAGGCGGCGATAATGAGTGGGTTTTTGAGCGCCGCAAGAGCTTGCGATTCCCGCTGAATGCGCTTAACAGCCTCACTAGTTGTTGGTTGATCCTTAAGCAACTTTAGCGCAACATCGCGGTTTAGTTCCAGGTCGTATGCTCTATAGACGGTCCCCATTCCGCCTTCCCCGATGATGTTGAGAATTTGGTATCGGTGATTAATCACACAACGTTCTTCAACGTTCATGCTTCACCCGAAGTTGTAACGCGTTTATACACCGGCACGGTAAACCAAAACTGGCTGCCGTTTCCCGGTTCGCTGAGAACACCGATTTGTCCGCCATGTTCCTCTACAATTCTTTTGCAAATTGCAAGGCCGAGCCCACTCCCGCCTTTTTCCGTGCGGTCGGTAGTATGAGTTTGCTTGAACCGTTCGAAGATTTTTCTCTGATATTCCCTCGGAACACCGCGCCCGCGATCTTCGATTATGATGCGAATGAACCTATCATCCTTCTCACAGCTTACGTTTATGCTGCTACTGTCGGGGGAAAACTTTATGGCATTGGCAAGCAAATTGACCATTACCTGTGCCAGGCGTGATCGATCTGCATTCACTAATGATTCCAGCAGAGGATTTTTGTCGACGGTCAGAAGGATTTTTCTGGCAACAGCGATTTGCTGAACAGTATCAACGCTTTGCTCGACGATCTCTTCGAGGGGGACACAGCACAGCTCGGTAACCAGTGTGCCTGAATCGGCCTGTTCAAGATCAATCAAAGCTGACACAAGATGTAGCAACTGATTTGCATTGTCTATGCTTCTTTCAATCATGCAGTTACCTTGCTCGGTCAGATCGCCGAATCGTCCGGTCAACAGCAGGTTTAGCGACATCCCAATGGATGTAAGCGGAGATCTCAGGTCGTGGCTCACCATCGCTACGAAGTCGCGTTTGAGTTCCTCGATTTCCTTCTTTGCTGTGATATCTATGCAGGCACATAAGTGGTAGAGATGCTGATTTTGAATTACCGTCACGGTAGTAAGATCCACATGTAATTTGCTGCCGTCGGCTCTCACCATGGCCAATTCAGATGTTGAGGCTGGCAGGCTCTCTATGTTCTGTAGAAATGCCGGTACACCCCTTGCGGGCACCGAAGGCATAAAATCATGCAAAGTGTGTTGTGCGAGCGATTCTTTCGGAATGTCAATTAAAGATAAGGCCGCGTCGTTTGCAAATTCGATGATACCTTCGTCTGTAGCCACCAGTAGTACCCCTAGTGGCAACTTTGACAGAATTGTCTTCAAACGTTCTTCGCTTTGGCGAAGTAACTCCTCGGCTTGCTTACGAGCCGTAACATCATGAACAATGCAAAATAAGCCTCTGTCACTTGCCGACCAGTGTGCCGACCATAACAAGGTTAGAAGTTTGCCGTCCTTTCTGCGCAACCTGGTTTCAAATGCTAAAACATCGACGCTATCTTCTGCCCCCAAAACCGTATCTAGCGTTGACGAGGCATCGTCTGCGGTGACATAATCCGTAAGTAAGGTTCCAATCAATTCATCACTGGTATAGCCCCATGCTTTACTCGCGACGGGGCTAACACTCAAGAATCGTGCGCTGACATCGATGATGCAAATAACATCTACCGAATGCTTGATGATAGCTCTTTCTTTACGGCGGCCTTCCAACAGGTCTGCTTCCAAAATATGGATGCAAGCCTCAAGATTTTCATACGGATCGGATTTTTCTGTTCTCTGCTTGCAAACGGTCTCAACTAACCTGGCAGCTTTTTCATTAATGCGTTCAAGACGCTGATCCGAATCGGTTCGAACTCGAGCTTGGAAAAATGAATATGCCGATGATGCGACTAATAGAGAACCGACGATTCCCGCAGTGAGCGGGTCCGCACCAATGAAAGCAAAAGAAAGCACGGCTAAGCCAGCGAGGCCCGATAAAATTGCGGAGAACGAAGCTACAGCAATGACAGTGTTCTTTTTCATAGGGTGAGAACGTAGGATGGCATTGCTTTATACCCGGAAGATAGCCAACAGTCCACTCAGGGAACAAAAGATCCAACATGAATAGTCCGCAAATACTCGGAGAGTAAGCAAATGGCTAAGATTCTCGTTGTGGAGGATGACGAGGTCATCGCTCGCGGTGTCGAGGAATATCTTCAAGAAGATGGACACACAGTCGATGCCTTGCATGATGGCGAATCGGTATTCGATTTCGTCGCTGTTAGCTCCTATGACTTATTCATACTTGATTGGCAGCTTCCCGGTATTCAAGGCGTAGAAGTGTGTCAGCGGCTTCGCGAAAAGGGCGAGCTGGCACCGATTCTAATGCTTACAGCTCTTTCTTCCATCGGAAAGAAGGAACAAGGATTCGACGCCGGAGCAGATGATTATCTAACAAAGCCGTTTGATATGAGGGAGTTACGCATCAGGGTCCGAGCTTTACTCAGGAGACCGTCGACAATTGTTGATAGCCGTGTGCAGTTAGGGCCATATGATATAGATCTGGTGAACCGCCGCGTCTACAGGGAGTCGAAAGAGTTAGCACTGTCTCCAAAAGAGTTTGACGTTCTCCAATATTTTGTTCAGAAACCAGATCATATTGTCAACGCCGATGGCTTACTCGCCCGGGTGTGGTCGGGGGATTCGGAGGCGGCTGTCGACACTGTTTACACCTGCTTGAACCGCCTCCGCAAGAAACTGGATCCCGCGGACAAGAATGCAATTATTGAAACCGTTCACGGGTTCGGATATAGATTGAAAACATCGAACACTTAGTCTGCGTGATGATCAAATTCAGGCGCCAAATAATGTCCACCACTGCACCTACGGCTTCTGGTGGCTCAACAGAATCTCGTAGTCTTTGCGCACGGACGCCGACGCTTGGGGGTTCTCTTGAAACAGTCGGAGGGACTCTCTATACTCGGGCTCTGCCTTTTGCTACTGGCTCTGATCACGAAAGCAATTAGCCAGCTGCCAGTGAGCTAGTCCGGAGAAGTAATCCGTTCGCGGGACATGATGGTCCGTCCATGCTCGATCATAGATGCTGGCGGCTCGTGCGAGCAAAGGCTCCGCCAGCTTATATTTCCTATGTTCTAGATACCTGCCTTTGAGATTGAACACCGACTCAGCCGATCCCAACGTCTCCAAACCAAAATATTGTTCTGTGATTTTCAGTGAACGCTGAGCTGCTCGCGTCGGTTCTTCATTGCAGAGACAAAAGTCCTCACAAGCCGCTTGGAAGCGTTGAAGACCCTTAGGCCAATTCGCACGTTGTTCGCTGATCCCTGCAATCTTAAGACCGGGTTAAAAGGGGGCATTGTCAAGATGCGCCTCGCTATGATGTTGGGATAGTTATCGCGGCATGGAGTGAGTCTAACGTGAATGATCCAAAGCATTGTGATCTGCGAGTCGACAAGGCTGCGAAAGCCCGTTTTATCATGGATAAAAATCAACGTGGACTTCCCGCTGACATATACCCGGGTAATTACAACGTGGTGTTGCCTCCATTTCCGACCGGTCACAATATTAAGTACGCAGGACTATGGCGACGAACTGTAGCAGACGCTATAGACGAGGTAATCATACTTTCGCTGCAATGCCTTTCGAGTCTTGCATTCTTTTGTTTTTGGAAGGAAGTGTGGTTCGATAGGGTGGTGCAGCTTTTAATTCAGCCCAGCTCTTTTCTCAGCTTTTCATGCTTGATCGTCATTCTTCCTTTGGTCTGCACTTTCATAATAGTTCCCTGGCTCTATGTGGCACTTTCTGAGGCATCGTCGGCGCAAGCTACTCCTGGCAAACGTATTTTGAATTTAAGTGTCTTCCACGCGGGCGGAAAGCAGATCTCGTTTGTCCAGGCTACTAAGAAACTGGCAATCCAATATATATTGCTGCCCTTCCTTGTGCTGTTGGTCTCTACTGTCGCTTGCGCGATCTGTCAGGGACGAATTTGCGGATTTCTAGACATCTACGTCACTTTCTATGTGATAAGTTTGATTCTTTGGGCCGTAATTTCACTGGTAAGCCTGGTCCAGATTCTGTTTACCGAAACCCGTCAATCCGTCATTGATAAGCTGTGTGGCAGATTTGTACTCGTTCATGAACCTGATTCGTCGACGCTATCTGATAGCGGCGTTCGGTTCGGAGCAATTGCAGCAGCTAGTGCAATCACAGCGTTAAGCCTTGCAGTATGCTGGATTAACAATGAGCCGAAAAAAGACTCCCAAGTTATGTTTTACGACAATGAGATCAGGCACGCCCCAAACGACTGGCAAGCATTTTACTATCGCAGCATTCGGGAATCGAAACTGGGACAAGATAAGGACGCGCTACGAGACTACGTGAAAGCTGTAAATGTGCATATTCCTGAGTGGAACAAGATCATTGCTGCACACGCAAATGATGAGAACTGGATGGCCTCCGCTTTGCTAGAAAAGGTTGATGCGATCGCGCGCATCGGACAGTATCGTGAGGCAGAAGCTGAGTGTACCAGGTTCCTGGCGAAACACCCGCACTACGAGCAGCTGGAGCAATTTCTGATTGTGCGAGCATTTGCTCGTGAAGCACAAGGGAAACATGATGGTGCTATAGATGATTGCACGGAAGCTCTACGCCTGAACTCAAAAGATGGTGAGGCTTACTACTGGCGGGCAGTGGCGCGCAAGACGCAGGGCAACAGTCAGATGTTTCGCACAGATACACAAAGAAGTATGCAACTGAAGCCAGCCGACAAACATGCCCACGTCAATCGCGTCGCATCTCTGGTCATGATTGAGAAAGGTGTTAAAGCAGGTTTTCAACTTTCCCGCGAATAGTTTCCATCTCGTGCAATCTCTTGGAAGTGTCCATTGCGGAAATAAAGCGTTCCATACACCAAGATCGGAACGATGGAAAGTCCAGCCCGGTGGTTGGAGCCGGTTCAAAACCGTTCAATCGACGACTGCCGCACTAAGGGCTCATCCAAGATCAGAGCGGCAAACCGGTACCGACCGGGCTTTCTATTGTTTGCGAGGGCTCCAAAACTTGATCCGGATATTCGCAAGCAGATGGACGGTCTTGATTAAACTGCAGTTATCAGAGTAGTCCTATCCTTCCAGAGTGATAGTCCGCCAGTAAATCATGGGCACGTTGCTCAATCTCATCGGCAACCTCCGGTTGGTAAGCATCGAGATCTATGTTGTATTTCTTTCCCGATCTTCCATAATTGGTGAGCTGTCGAAATCTTGTCAGGGCTTTCGCGTTCAACGTACCTTCGCTCAGCGTAACCACCTGGTCTCCAGATTCATCAGTGTCGGCGTGAAATAAATTCATCACTATCCTCACAAGCAGTCTCCATAGTTATCTATAGCGCACAGTCGCGCCAATGACAAACGCACGAAACATATCCGCTGGACTGCGCACAAGCCACCCGGGACACCCGCGATGCATATCATACAAATATGCTCTACCGGATCATTCCGCCGCAATTCGGTTCCCTTCACAAAAAATCGGCACGCCTTTCATGGTCCAATTCAATGGTCCCGAGCGAGCATTACCGGTCATTCGGAATCGGTTCCAAATCTCTTGCTGAACCAGCAGAACTCGTGTGAATTCATTGACCATCAGGTGCACCGCAACGAAGCGGATGAGGCAACACACCGTATGCGAAAATATTGCAGCACTTGTGATTTTCTAGACAACTCTCGACGATGTCCGAATTCCTAAGTCAGTTTCAGAACGACGATACTTCCACCAAGATCCACCGGAGATCGCTTTGAGCCAATCCGGCAGCAATTTTGGGATCACAGATAAAACTGGACCTTCGATAAGAGTTATCTAAAGTTAGTTGGGGTGATATCCCGGGGGCTTCCGCTCTTAGCTGCCGAATTCGGCTTAGCAAAAACTGCGGACGAATCGTTTCTACTAGTGGATACCTGACGCAACAAAATTCCCGCGAACGCACGAGTGACAACAATCTGGCACGGCGGCCCGTTTGAACTGATTGATAGTATTAACACACGATCGGGCAGTTAACATCGGGAACCGTCACGAGGCGGCCGCGTCCCGCTTTATTGGGCAACCGATCTTTGTTTCTTTGAACGTGTTGCTTCTATTAAGCACGGTACCCTGTAATGATGCGGTTTCCCGGGGCTATTGTTAAAGGCTGTAGATTTAGCAACAGGAGTGCTGCGGCAGATAGTCAAGGTGTGAGATAATTAGAGATTCGCACTCAGTGCGATTTCGAATGTAGCGGAGTGATTTCTTGAGTTATGAATAACAAATTGTTCGTGGGTAACCTCTCTTTTAAACTTACTGAAGCTGAACTGTCAGACATCTTTGGAGAATACGGCACCGTAGTCTCCTGCTCTATACCGACCGACCGGGACACCGGACGTAAGAGGGGGTTTGCCTTTATTGAGATGTCCAATCAAAGCGAGGCCGAAGCCGCAATCAAGGGGCTGAATGGTCGCGATTTTGAAGGGCGTCAACTGTCCGTCAGTGTTTCTCAGCCCAAAGCAAAAGGCGGAGCTGGCGGCGGTGGAGGTCGAGGCCGCTACTAAAGTCGCGTGCGTCAAGTTCTTTGCTGCAGCTAGTTTGTTTTGCTGCAAGCACCCCAGTTTAATTACCCGTTGTATGCACTCCGCATGCCGCGGGTATAACTGTAGGACGATGTTATGGAGAATCCCAACTCGGCCAACTGCACTAAATACAGAGGGCTGCAGTATCTCGGTGCGAACCGCGGTACCAGGTGTTTCTTGCTGGGCTGTGTTGCCGCGAATTGGTTGCGAACAATCCGTTCATGAATCATCGTTCATGCGAATTTATATTTGCAATTGTCGCGCACTAAACAAAAAATCGAACCTGTCACCACTCGGAATCAGTTAGCTGAGCCGATTAGATCCTGCAGAGCGGTCCCTTCTTTTCCCATTAGCTGCGATAACTCATCGCAAATCTGTCTCACCACTGTTGGTCCTCGATAGACCATTGATGTGTAAAGCTCAACTGCCGACGCACCAGAGCGGATGTATTCATAGGCATCTTCACCTGAACTCACGCCTCCGGCCCCAATGATTACTTGGTCAGGATGTTTTGCACGAAAAACTTTTCTGCACAATTCCAACCCCAGCCGACGCAGCGGTCTACCACTCAATCCGCCGGCTCCCAGCGCAACTACTTGCGATTCTGCTGTTTGCAAATTACTGCGCATGATAGTGGTGTTTCCACACACATAGCCGGCGAGCTTTGAAGCAGTAGCGATGGACACCACGTCTTCAATGAATTCGTCGGTACTGTCAGGAGAAAGTTTGACCAGCACGGGCAGCTTACGTGAATTCTCTTTCTGAACTTCTGCAAAAACACTTGCCAGTGTATCGGTTTCTTTTAAACAGCCTTCCTTCGTATTTGGGCAGCTAGCGTTAATTGTAAAAAATGAAACAGGCAAGTCTCGTACTCGAACGAAGGTGTACAAGATGTCAGCGACGGCATCCGGACCAATCAGTGACGGGTCGTTCGTCTTGGCGATATTTATTCCAATTGGTAGTGAAATCCGGGCATTAGCCACTCTGGTAGCCACAACTTCAGCACCTAGCCCGTTGAGGCCGAGCCGATTGATAAGTGCTTCGTCTTGCGGCAGCCTGAATAGTCGTG
Organism: Candidatus Obscuribacterales bacterium; assembly: GCA_021732565.1. Classification (GTDB taxonomy): domain Bacteria; phylum Cyanobacteriota; class Vampirovibrionia; order Obscuribacterales; family Obscuribacteraceae; genus JAKFUT01. Next base: position 32,895 of record JAKFUT010000099.1, on the reverse strand, counting down.
GGCGAACATTTCCGCCGTGGGGGCGCGCACAGACGGAGCCAATCTCTGCAAACCCGAATCCCAAATGGCCCAATACCGAGAGCAGCGCACCATTTTTGTCGAATCCGGCAGCCAACCCTACGGGGTTACTGATCGTAGTGCCGAATAACTGCAGACGGAGATCGTCCTTGCCATAGCGGCATGGCAACATGGACAGTGCGGGAGCCATTGTGAGCAAAGAATGAACTAAATTGTGAGCCTCTTCTGGATCAAAATTAAATAGAATCGGGCGGATAATGTTTTCGTATATAAGATCGCGACTCATCCGATATCCCTCTACTCATGCATTGGTCTCCATAATAAGCGATGACCGACAACGCTGCACGAATGTATTACTGGGGAGTTGCCGGTCAATTCTGCATGATGTAACCTCATGGTATAAACTGTGCACACGCTCTGGTCTAGATGTCATTCAACCGATCTAAATTGCGGTAACCTATGGCGAGATCCTACTCAATTTCATTTCGACCAGCTCAATCTCCGATCGGTGAGGCCGTAACGAAATTCGGCGGACAACCGGTTTGGCGGCAGACACCAACGTGGCCGTTCAGCGTTACCACGGGTCAACAGATGATGTTCATCTGCCAGATTTTCTTGTTTCCGGAATTATTCGGTCAAGTTGTCGGTCGCATGGCCTACCTCTTCATGGCGGACACGGAGCAGGGCATGGCAGCCACGTGGGATCCCGATTCGGGCGACAATGCCGTCATCATCCACCCGCACGGCCGACCAACCAGGGCGCCGGTCAAGCCGCTGGCTACGGGTCCCAGCATCTATGAATACATCGAAATACCCGAATCTGGTGAACTCCGCCCACGGCCTACCGAGTTTACAGTTGATGTCTTCCGACGAACCGACCCCGAGTTTGTCGACGAAGCGAACAGAGTGGCAATGGAAGATGCAGTATTTCAACGGTATGAAAGAGCCTGTGAAGGAAACAAGATTGGAGGCACCCCCTTGTTTCTTCAACAAGATGCAATTCCGCCCGGCGGGCAACTGTTGATTCAGCTGGACTCAACCAAGCTTCCGTTCTATATCAATTTTGGAGACTGCGGTGTGGGCTGGGTCTTTATATCCCCGGATGGAACTGCCGGTAAGTTTCTCTTCCAGAGCTATTGACTAACGAAAGAATGTCACGGAATTGCCACAGCAAGTGATAGGATCGCCAGTTACACAATCAAGAGGAGAGTGATCAATGGCGGTGAAATTCAACGTAAAAATTCAAGCGAATAGCCTCTCGAAAATGATGGACATGGCCAACCGATGTATGACAAAGCCGGGCGGCGCAATCCATACCGAACGGTTGATAGATTATGCATCAGAAGAATTCGGACGATTAACGATCGAACAGTGCCTGGCAGTGCTTGCAGAAATCGACGCGGATTACGAAAAGAAGCTGTTCAAGGATGGATATGGAGTCATTATCGGCTACGCCTACTCCAGAAACGTCTTCGTGACACTGCGGCGTGAGCAATCCTCCACGGAGGGCGAATTTGCAAAGATCGCAAAGAAATTGAAGGTGAATAAAGCCTGAAGGCGCGCCTATACGCCACACTGACGAGGTCCCAATATCTGAGGACCTCGTCAGTGTGGCGAGTCCGTATCTCGGCAAGCTTCGCCACCGTTCTTAACTACGCTCCCTGCGGCTCCTTCGTCGCCTCGTCCGCGCTAGCCGCTCGTTTCGAGTCAGACGCGCTCAAGCTCGCTTCAATTTTAGTGGATATGAATCTTCGCTTCTTCTCGATATTCTTCCATTTGATCCCAGTTCAACACCTCGGGGCGCTTCTTAGTCAAATCGTTCCAAGTAATGTGCGGTCTGCCGCTATCAATTTCCACCATGCTTATGCAATCGTCGACCGGACACACGCTTGCACACAAGGCACAGCCAACGCAGTCCTGCTCGCGAACTACCGGGTGCAGCATCGCTGACATATCACCATTCAACTTTCCCGATCGCAAGTCGATACACTGGTGCGCCGCGTCGTTACACGCGATATAACAAAGGTTGCAGTGAATGCACTTGTCCGGATTAATTCGCGCCACCGTTTGAAACCCGAGATCGAAATCACCAAAGGTTGATATTCGGGGCAGCGAAGCCCCAATGAAGTCGTAAACCGTCTTGAAGCCTTTGTCATCCATCCAGTTGCTCATACCATCGATCATATCTTCGACGATGCGGAAACCCCAGTGCATTACGGCGGTGCAAATTTGCACGGACGTAGCTCCCAGAAGCATGAATTCGACGCAATCGCGCCATGTTTCGATACCGCCTATTCCCGAGATCGGAACTCTTGAGCGTTGAATTTCCGGATCGCTGGCAATCGCGCTGAGCAAGTGCAATGCAATTGGTTTGACTGCCGGACCGGCATATCCGCCGTGCCCGCCCTTTCCACCAACGTTTGGCTTCAGTTCAAAACTATCGAGATCGACGCCCATGATACTGTTAATTGTATTAATCAACGACAGCGCCGAGGCTTTGCCTCGCACTGCCGCGCGGGCCGGCTGAACGATGTCGGTGATGTTTGGTGTCAGTTTGACAATAACCGGCTTTGTCGCAACTTCCATTACCCACTCTGTCACCATGCAGGTATACTCAGGCACTTGTCCCATGGCTGAACCCATGCCACGTTCCGACATTCCATGCGGGCAACCGAAGTTCAGTTCGAAACCGTCAGCGCCAGTCTCTTCCGTTCGACGTACAATGTCTTGCCAGGCTTCCTTAGACGATTCCACCATTACCGATACTATGACGGCATGATTTGGAAAGTTCCGCTTCACCTCCGCGATCTCGCGTAAATTAAGTTCGATCGGCCGGTCGCTAATCAGCTCAACGTTATTGAGGCCGATTATCTTGCTGCCTTTGTAGTCAATGGTGCCATATCTATTGCACACATTCAAAACCGGAGCGCCAATGGTCTTCCACACGGCGCCGCCCCAACCCTGCTCAAAAGCCTTCTGCACCTGATAGGCAGAATTAGAAGGCGGCGCAGATGCAAGCCAGAATGGGTTCGGGGATTTGATCCCGCAGAAATCGATTTCCAGATTTGCCATTTGGTCTCCTTACTTCATCACTGGCGAAAGAACTGGTTCAATATGCTTTTCATTTGGTGACGGCGTGCCGGTAAGCTGCTGGTGAATTGCCGCTGCAGCAATCTTGCCGTCTTGCACGGCAGAGACCGTTGAGGCCTCGCCTTTGCTGCGAATGCAATCTCCACCTGCGTAGACTTTAGGGTTGTCCGTGCGGTTGGTTTCAAAGTCGACTGCGATGTAGCCGTTTGAAGTTGTTTTCACCCCGTGTTCTGCCAGCTTGGAAAACATTTCTGTGTGTTTCTTCTGACCGATGGCTTTGATTACCATGTCGCACGGTAGTACGAATTCCTCCGCTCCGCTTGCTCGAACAGGTCTTCGTCGTCCAGACTGATCCGGTTCTCCAAGATCCATTCGCACGCACTTCAATCCTTCCACTTTGCCTTCGCCCACCACTTCCACCGGCTGTATCATAAACATAAAGGTGACACCTTCTCCCAGTGCGAACTGGTATTCAAAATGATAAGCGGGCATTTCTGCTTCCGAGCGGCGATAGACTATCGTCACTCGTTCGGAGCCCAGTCGGCGAGCGATGGTGGCACAATCGATACCGGTGTTTCCAGCACCGATAATTACCACTCTTTGGCCAAACGTGATTTCATTCAGCTTTCGAACCTTGGTTTCTTCAATGAACTCCAGGCCGTCAACCACCCCGGGCAGCGTTTCGCCGGGGATGCTCATGTCTGGAACGCTGCCCAGACCCACTCCCACGAATACGGCATCGTTGTTCTCAATCAGTTCCTCCATCGTCACGTCCACGCCGATGGTGGTGTTCGTCTTAATTTTGACTCCCATGTCCTGTATCATTCTTACTTCGCTCAGGCTAACCTCTACAGGTTCGCGGAAGACAACAATTCCGTAGGTATCGAGACCACCAGCCATCTCTTTTTTCTCGTAGCAGGTTACGTCAAATCCAAGCTTTGCCAATTCTCCTGCACAAGAGAGCCCCGCCGGTCCCGTGCCGACAACGGCCACCTTGTAGCCATTTGGTTTACCGGGGTGAAAAAACTTGAGCTTCTTTGATGCTGCGTAATCCATAGCATAGCGCTGAAGCCTGCCGATGATAATCGGCTTGTGTTCATGTTCCAAAACACACGCCCCTTCGCACAACTCTTCAACAGGGCAAACCCGGGAGCATGTTGCTCCCAATAGATTTGCCTGCAGAATAGTTCTGGCCGACCCTTTCGTATTTTCAGTGGCAATTTTCTTGATGAAAGTTGGAATATCTATATGGGTAGGGCATGCCACCATGCACGGTGCATCGTGACAGTAGAGGCAGCGGTTCGCCTCGAGTACAGCTTCTCTGTCGGTCAACGGCGGATGATACTCCTGGAACCGTTCTTCCAGGGTCAGTTCCCACTGCTTATATTTGACTGGTTTGTAATGTTCGGCCATGAAACTTCTTCCCTTCCGATGTGATTTATAGCTTTACCAGTTCTTGATAGGTCTCTGGTCGCCTGTCGCGATAAAACTGCCAGGTATTGCGAACTTCCTGAATCTGTTCGAGATTCAGATCGCACACAAGCAGTTCTTCCTGATCGCGCGAAGCCTGAGCAACGATTTCTCCGCGCGGATTGCAGAAATAACTCGAACCGTAGAATTCGCCGATACCCCACGGAGCTTCGGTGCCGACTCTATTGATTGCGCCGATGAAATAACCGTTGGCTGCGGCGTGTGCCGGTTGCTCCAGCTTCCACAGATATTCGGACAAACCGGCCACTGTGGCAGACGGGTTGAACACAACTTCCGCGCCGTTTAAACCAAGCGCCCTGGCGCCTTCCGGAAAGTGACGGTCATAACATATATACACGCCGACTTTTGCAAAACGAGTCTCAAATACCGGATAGCCCAGATTGCCGGGACGGAAGTAGAACTTTTCCCAGAAGCCGGGATTAACCTGCGGAATGTGACTCTTGCGATACTTGCCCAGGTAGGTGCCGTCGGCATCAATTACGGCAGCAGTATTGTAGTACACGCCGGCTTGCTCTCTTTCATACAAGGGTACAACAATTACCATGTTGTGCTTCTTCGCTGCTTCTTGCATGCACTTCACGGTTGGACCGTTGGGCACCTCTTCCGCCATGTCGTACCAGCAGGGATGTTGTTCAGCGCAGAAGTACGGACCGTTGAACAATTCCTGAAAGCATAAGATTTGCACGCCTTTTTGTGCTGCTTCGTCAACAAGCTTCAAATGCTTCTCAAGCATGGCTTGCGTTACTTTCGCAATCATCGCCTTGTCCGAACCACCGGCCGGTGGCTCAATTACATTTCGTACTTGCGTTAGGCCGCAACGAACGACTTGGGGCATTTTGTATTTCTCCTGAATAATCTTTCGTGAGATAAATCTATTAGTTGCGCGCAGTAACTGCGCAGACGCTTTCCAAAGCTTTGCGCACGACACTGAGACATCGGTCTACGTCTTGCTTTGTAATCGTTAGCGGGGGTTTGATTCTGATGGTGTTTCCATACAGCCCGCCCTTGCCGATCACCACTTTGTTTTCTTTTGCAAGCTCGACTATGCGAGAGCATTCGGCGGGCATTGGTCGCTTCGTGCCCGGTTCGGCAATTTCAAATCCGACCATGAGCCCCTTGCCGCGTACATCCCCGATAATCGGGAAGGACTTTTGCAAATCTCTGAGCCCTTCAAGAAGGTATTCGCCAACTACTCTTGCGTTCTCCATCAGTTTGTCTTCAACGATGGTGTCGATGACGGCTATTCCGGTGGCAGCCGAGACAGGATTGCCTCCAAACGTATTTATAACGGCTTTCTGACACTTATCCGCCACCGCCGGTGTTGCAATGCAGGCACCGATAGGCAGGCCGTTTCCGAGCCCCTTTGCCATCGTCATGAAATCGGGTTGCACATCCCAATTGCTGATGCCGAACATGTGATAGCCCGTGCGACCGAACCCGGTCTGCACTTCGTCTGCAATAAACAGAACTCCGTAATTGTCGAGAATTTTCTTCACTTCCTGGAAATAGCCGTCCGGTGGGGTTATCGCACCGCCAACTCCCTGAATGGGCTCGGCGATCATTACCGCTGGCTGCCCGCTAGTTTGAGTTTGAATCACATGCTCTACATCGCGGGCACATTCAAAATTGCAGGTTTCCGGCGTCTTCTTGAACGGACATCTGTAGCAATACGCATTCTCAACGAAAGCGATGCCGGATGCCGGCATTGTAGGCTGCCTGTAGTTCTGATTGGCAGTCATCGAAGTGACCAGATGCGATTGCCCGTGATAACTGTGCTTTAACACCAGTACTTCGTGGCGGCCAGTGGCTACACGCGCCATTGAGATCGCGGCCTCATTGGCTTCGGTACCTGAATTGGTAATGAAACTCTTGCTCAGTTCACCCGGCGTGATGTCAGCCAGCTTCTCTGCCAGATCTACCATGGGTTGGGTAAGAAAGATGGTTGAGGTATGTTGAAGAGTCTGGAGTTGCTTCGTGGTGGCTTCTAGAACCTTCGGATTGCAATGGCCGACGCTCACTGTCACGATACCGGCGAACATGTCTAGATATTCGTTCCCCTGTTCGTCGTACAAGAACTGTGCTTGACCTCGCACGAAATGAGGAGGTTCCGCATACAGCTGCTTCATTCCGGAAACCATGTATTTATCGCGTTTGCTCTTCAACTCTTCGCGATTCAAAAGTTTGCTCACGACGCCCTCCACTGGCAACACAATGCTGATGACTTGAGTGATTCCGAGTTCATCTAATCGACGGTAAGAACAATAACAAAAGGTTCAGCTTAGTGGCATTGAAACCACCAACTGAATAGCTGTTCTACCTTCACCTAAATTTACAATTGTCACCCATCTAGATATACAGCGTCAAGAAAAGCAGATTAATGCTTGCTAAGGCACATTCGATGCGGGCGCTCGATAAGTGTGCCTGAGCCGGGCGTGATATCAAATATGGTGTCAAGTATAACTTTTTCCACCCCGCATTGTAACGAAGAGTGCGGAGCACTCGGCTGAACCATATTCCGTATCATCTTGCCTGAAGTTGTTCGTCTACGTAAAGTTGTTGTACATTAGCCAGGCAGAGCAACCAATGAGATGGTAAAGAGACATCTCAAGCATTGCTTGTGCAAACGGATTGAAACAGCCAAAACCCGGCTTCCTTGACACCGAGGCAGCATGGTTGTTACGATGGCATGCATACCACGCGCCCGTAGCTCAGTGGTAGAGCACTCGGCTTTTAACCGATTGGTCGTGCGTTCGAATCGCACCGGGCGCAATTTTTCACAGTTAGATAGATGAGGCAGCCTCTAGTTATTACTGGAAGCAGCGTGTATAGCGCTTGACTGTAGGCTCCGGCGGGGTGGATCTCACTCATGCTTGAGCGAAGAGACAACAGGGAAAGGTGGCTACTGCAATACCAGTGGCCTCGGCAATCGCCTGGCTTCCACCAGACAGAGGGATTGCTCGGTAGCCTTCTAGTGGCGCCCCCGTAAAACCGAGGGCGCGAGCCATTGCAAAGAACCAGGGTGCCAGTCTTCAAATTCAATCGCTGGATCGAAAAATCTTGTTCATGACAATGCGCCCATCGGTGGCAGCGCTCAAATCATATATTTTCAGCAAGAGAATCCAATCCAACCAAAACACTGCGGGCAGTGGAAACCACTGCCCGCAGGCCTAACCCGTTAACGGGCACGGATTTCACAGTTGGAGTTGCAGACCAATCACCAGGGAAAATTGATCCGGAAGAAAAGAGGCACTCCCGCTGGTGTCAGACCTCCCGCACAGTCCAGCACACCGACCTGTACGCCCCACTCTTCTACTGATGCGGGGTACAGATATAATGCCGCGCTAAAACTTCCAAGAAAACCTCGTTTGGTAAGCCCGGGTCCAAGCCAAAACAACGCCTCCAACCCGCGTGGGCTCTTGACTGGAACATCCAGCGCGAAGTATTTTTCAAGTAGTCCGTCTTCACCGTACGGCGGCGGTTCCTCTTCGTCAAGCGGAATCGTGTGGCTGGCCCACCGCCATAAAATTTGATCCGACCCGGTTCTTTTTAGGGTAACCTTTAATTGAGGAAACCAATCGTCGGCGCCGATTGATTCCCTGAAGACCGAGAGCCTTCCACGGCTCAACTGCGGGCGCTCGACAAGCATTTGCCGTCCCACTGCGTCTATTTCATCCATTTGGCACCTCCGGAACAAAAAGGATAGCACCCCAGCTTCACATCGTCTAAGGTTCGCAGGTTAAGATGAAGAGCACGCGGGTATTCGGGGATGGGCGGTTATTTCGGGTCAGCAATGAGTTTATTGAAGGTATCTCTAAGCCCCACCATGCAAAGGCTAGCCGCCGCGTTGATAATTCTCGTGGCCGCTTTGCAGCCAGTATGGGCTGAGGACGAGGACATCGCACCAAAGAGTATTGCAGTACTTAACCACGTAACCGGGTGGTCGCTAGACGCCGCCGGTTATCATCCGGCTATTTTCATGCTCCTTGAAAATATAAGCGGAAGGGATTTGTCAGGAACCACAGTCAAATTGCAGGGTCGATTTTCAGATGTCCACACACTAGAAGTTTCCATCGCCAAACAAGAAATTCGAAGAACGTTAAAACCAGCACAGCAATTCCGTCTGGCCATTGTCGCCCCCAAGGCGTATGAATTACCGCGCGAAGTAACATATTGGCCGGTGATGGAAGCTAAGGTAATGGCAAGAGTTGGTACGGTTGGCGATGAGGGCACCGAGACATTGTTGGTCACCCGGATCGAGTCAACCACAGACACCCAAGATGATGCCTTTCAGCGGTTGAACGAGAGTACCAGTTACAACCATCGTGACCCGGGCCGCAAACCGCCCCCGGCGATTGCCGGTAATGGTAAACCCGTAGCCACAAAGCCACCTTCAGAGACGCCAAAGGCGGCTGAACCAGTTACTCCCCTGGTGGCAACGCCGGCAAAACTGAAGACGACACCAAATAACGCGCAGGCTAAGAGTATTTCGGAATTGTTCGCCCTGAAGGTTCTTCCAGGGCTCGGCGACGATTTTTACGAATTTGAGCAGGCATTTGGCTTGCCTGTGGTTACAGATGCGAAGCGCAAAGATTTTACCTGGGCCCGCTTCAAGCATCGTTCTTCAGACACCGAGCTGGTCGTTTGTTCGAAAGATCTCACGGGCAAAGCAGACCTCATTGTTCTGCAGGTTCCGAAGAAACTCTTCAACAATGAGCAACAGCTTTTCGCTCAAGCTCGGGCACTGGCGGGAAAACTGAAAGGGCAGTCTCTTGGTGCACCGACAAAATCGGTACGATATCTTGCTTCCGGAAGGCTCGAGATTACCACCTGCCAGGCTCAGGGTTATCGAATGGTTTGCTTGACTACCCCCGAAGACGGTGCAGGGGAATCTTCTTACATAATCACTTTGAATCGATTACCCCAGGAAACGAGTTCGCTCTTGTTAGACCAGGCAAAGGAAAATACCGCGCTGAAAGGGTTCCCGATTCTAAAACCTTAAAATCACCAGCCCCTCAGCTGCCAAACCAGGCCCGCCCTACGCCAACGTACTGTCACTAATAAGTGAAGAATTTTTTGCGGATAACCACACTAACGCGTGATTTCACTATAGCTCACGTCATAATAAATAAGAAAAATAGAAGCTTGATAGTATGGCGGATTCAGAGTTTTCTATATGCTTTGAAAGCTTTGTTTTCATTCGCCCAGAAAGATTCTACAATCCAGGAATAGGTGCTTATGCCAACGCAGTCTCCCGTGAAAGAGAGTCATCCCACGCAACCCTCAGATACTGCTCCTTCGGCTGGTTCAGCCGGATTATCTCTTGTTGATGCCATTCCATTGAAGATGGTAATGATGCTCGCTTCCCCTTATCTTTCAGGGAGGAATGCTAACGACGCGATAACGAAAGCTGTGCGGCTCTACAACGACCAGGGCTATTGCTCGACTATCGACATTCTCGGCGAGGATGCCAGAGTTGACGAAGATTGTGAGAAATCTGTCGCCAACTATAAGCGGTTAATTGAGTTGGTAGCCACAACCCCGTTATCTTGTGTTCGAAAAGAGCAGAAGATGACCGTCTCGTTTAAACCATCCATGTTTAGCACCGTTTCGCCAGCAAGCACCGGTAGTGGCAAACCCAAACAGTTGCTAAAAGCGGCCGAGCGAATTGAGGACATAGTTCGTCACGCGAAAGAACGAGATGTACGCGTAACATTGGAGGCCGAGGATAGTCGCTGGACGGACTTTCACTTAGATACTTATTTCTCGCTGGTCAATGGCGGTTATAGCAATCTGGGTACAGTCATTCAGTCTCGCCTCTTCAGAACAAAGCAAGACATCCTGCGCTTTGATGAGCGTTGCCGGGTGCGCATGGTAATTGGCATCTACAATGAACCATCTGATATTGCTGAAACGCAGAAGTCGGCTATGAAACAGCTCGCGGTGGAGTACAGCGCCGAGCTATTAAAGCGCGGCACCTATGTTGAATTAGCCTCTCACGACACAGACTGCGTTCGCAATTTCTTCCTCAATGCGGTAATTCCGAATGAGGCACCGGCGGACCAATTCGAGACTCAATTTCTGCTCGGCGTGCCGAGAAAGGAACTGCAGGAGGCCCTGGTAAGCGGAGCCTACGCTGAATCTCTAGTACCAAGTGTTCCGGCTTCTCGCCAAGAGTATCTCGCCAACCTGGTCGCCGAAGGATGTATTGTACGCATGTACCTTCCCTATGGAACCGAGGAAGTTGCGGCTCCTTACTGCAAACGACGACTCAAGGCCAATCCGAACATGATTAGTTATGGCATCAAGAATCTGTTTCATATCAAGTAATAGATGATTACTTGATATTTGGCGGAGGCACCTCTTTCGTCCACGAAATAATTAGACGTGTGCGGCTTGATTGGAGCGACGGGTCCGAAGATTATGTCGGGTGTTCTCCTGTCGGTATTCTCTGCCCACAGCCCCCATTAATTAACCGGCAACAATTTCGGCGAGAATTTCGCAAATTCGGCTGAAATCTCCATCTGTCAGCATGTGGCTGTTGGTAATGGTCACGGCCCTGGCGGCCACGTCGAACGCATTGGGCGTGCAGGTGGCGGGCACTGGATAATCAAGATAACGATAGTCAGGCAGTGCCACCGCAAATAGCTGCGTAACCCCGAGCTTTGTGGTGGATAGTTGCTCCAGAGCGGACATTGCTTTCTCTTCCCCGGGCATGATCAAAAAAAGGAACGGCCACGAACCGTGCTCGCCATCACGCTCCATCAGAACTCTCACGCCGGGTAGCTCAGCCAGGCGAGCTACCCGTGGCCGAGCACGGCTGGCGTTTGCCGCCAGGGCATCCGGCAGCCGATCGAGGGCGCCTGCGCCGACAAGCTTGCGATAGTTACTCACAGCGGCCAGGGTAATTTCTGGCGGAGCGGTCTCAGCGGAAAGGCTTTCGCGATCACACTCCAGTTCGATGACACAATGCATCTCATTTGCTATTCTGGCGATGCCACCAGGATCACAGAAGAGGTAATTTTTGAGGAGCTGCACACAGAGAGCGGTCTCTCTTAATACTGATGGAGGCTTGCGCAGATCGTCGCCCACCGCTCTCAGCGTTTGACAGATCTCCTCGCTGCCAGCTACGACAAAGCCCCCCTCCCCAATAGTCAATCCTTTTCCCCGCGCCAGACTAAAGATACCGATATCACCCGTGGTGCCCAGCCTTTTGTTCCCCAGACTGGAGCCCAGCGCCTGTGCTGCATCCTCCACGACAAATGCACCAATTGACTCCGCAATTGCGCGAGTTCTTTGAACATCCGCCGAGAGGCCTCCAATGTGAGTAGGTATGATGCACAAAGTATCGATTCCACTCATTGATTCTAACCTTGAGAAATCAAAGTCGACGCCATCTTTGCTGACATCACACACACCTAAACGAAGGCCCGCCTTCTTCACCGCCAGCGCCACCAGCGGGCAGGTATAGGCAGGCACTATTACTGTTTGGCGCGAACTCAACCGCTTGAGTGCTTCAAGGGCAATTGTAAGCGCCGCCGTTCCCGATGATTCAATTTGTACGTATGGCACCTGAAGAAATGAGGCCAGCTTCGCTTCAAGTGAAACAGGCGAGGATAGTAAGAAATCGGACCAGGCAAAGGAATGCCCTGCTGTCGGTGGCAGTTCTCGATTCATGTAGCGTTGTGCCGGTGCTTCAAGTGGATCTCTTTGGTTGGCTCAATTCCGTGACGACATCATAGCGTTGACCATTTGACTCACCTGTACTCCATTTGCCGGGCCGCGCAGCGTAATAACATGACTCTTGTCTTTGTTCAGTACCACCACCGATGGAATCGTGTTGATTCCGAACTGCTGAACAAGCTTGTGACTCACGGCCGTATCGACGTTGACATTCACGACTTCCAGCCTTGTTCCGTAGCGTTCTTCGAGTCGGTCTAATTGCGGTTGAATAATTCTACAGTCATCGCACCAGTTCGCAAAGAAATTGTACACATAGGCCACCGGATGACTTCGTTGCTGAAGAGAGCCCGTCGCTTTTGGACGAGTTGGCAAACCGGATTTATCTGCGCAACCAACCTGCAGACCGAGAACGGAGATCACCGCCATGGCGAACAAAAAATGCTTTGGAAGTATCTTCATGTCAGCTCCCCCGGAATTCTCGGCAATCTACGTCTTTGCCGTCATGGTTTTAGTCTTCCTTCAACCTGCTGGTGCTAGCCAAGGCGGCTATTGTTTTGTGAACTGAACTTGTGCTGGATCTAGTTTCTATCATCACCTTCGCCATAGCCACTACTTCTCTACCGTTGCGAATTACGAATAGAGAATAGCTCCGTTAAGTGATACCAGTGTTGTTTTCGCCGGATCGAGCGCTCTGAACAGATTGGTCAATCGTGTCGAGCCAACGTTTGCATAGAATGCGGTACCGGCTCTCTGCATAACCCACCATCTCTCAATTAACCCCTCTCGTTCCAGCTTTTCTATCAGCATACACACACCATCATCTTCGGTCTCTATTTTGAAGTGAACACGCCAGGTGTCACAATCGCGAAAGAAGTCGTTATCGATAAAAATGGCTTCCGGTCCTGTAAGCACTCTCTTGTTGTAGAGCTGCACACCAAAATTGACCGCAGGATTCACGTCAAGTTTATATGCCAGATGCGCACGGTTAACAGTGCAAAAGCTCAGACCCGATTCCGTCTGCCATCTTTCATCGATACTCTCCACCACCCCTAACACAGGTAAGTACATGGAGGCCCATTCCAATTCTGAAACTCCTGTTTTTACCACGATTTGCCAACGCAAGTGTGGGGCTGGCATGTCTCCCGGTATGGGAACAGAGGTCAGCCTTGAGGTATTGGTCCAATGAAAATGATTGGACCGGAAGGGTTCTTTACCGCTCATGCAAACTTGCCTTATGTTGCAACTCGGGTGGCAAGTTGGTCATCGGTAGCCCTCGATTCAAAAAGTACTCCACAATTTGGAGTTCCACTGATGATCCAAATAACCACAAAGGAATCTCAATGTGCGAGGGGGCACCGTACAACACCAATGTCGAAGCATCTTTCATCGGACAATATTCCGCCAGCGTTATGTCACGTAGAGACAGATGTTGGTGGCTTATTGCGTTGCTTCGCTTATCGACGGATGAAAGAACTACCTTGTCCTTCTCAATGATGAGTTCGTAAAATTTGCCACTGTCCCTGACTCGCTCCATCGTTACCACTGCCATGTAATAGCCGAGACAGCTCCCCATCACGAGCAGGAGTGCAGCGGCCAACATGTTGGAGTGCATAATCTTTGAGGCGGCGACGAACAGCAGCCCGGTCGAGGCCCATCCGCAAAACATTGCCGTATTCATCGGCGAAATTGCCAACGGTCGTCTCTTTTGAGATTTTGAGGAGTACTTTAGAGGTTCTGTTATCGCGGTAACCATGATTGTTCCTTAGTTGATTTTCCTTACCAAACTCCAGTGTTTACCTTAGCTACGATCAAAGACTCTGCCAGCAAACTTGCTGTTCCGACCAATACCAAACGGAAACCAGAGCGCAAACCTTCTAGCCTCTATGACTTACTTAGAATCAACCTTCATCGCCACTGAAGACCCCACGCTCCACTGCGCGAGAAGGAAATCACGTGATGGTTCTGAGGTCGGCAGAATAATCGCCTTGCGGTTTTGGAAACCACCAACTCATCTCAGCTCCAAAAGCCTTTACTGAGGTCCGGTTACAGTCACCGAATTCATCCAAGAACGGTGAGGCATCCTGAGATCACCTCACCGTTCTTGTCCCGCCAGCCATCTTTGAAGGCACCGTCACCGGCGCGTTTGGATCATCTATCTGCCATATCAGCAAGGCGGCGTCCCGCCATACGACGAATGAATATATCTTCGTCTGTACTGAGCAGTTCTAAGGAGTCGCGCAATGCCCACCGCGCTCTTACCACAAGAGTACGAATGTAGCGGTCGGTGTCGCGAGCGAGCGCTGTCAGCGCTGCGAACGGAACATGAGGATTACTTATAAGCGACACTTTTACATTTGTGTCGCGATCCCTTGCCAGAAAGTGCAATGTGGCAGGATGAGTAGACGGGTTTGATGCAACCCGCATTCGAACCTCGGCCGATTCATCGACAGCAAGGGTCTTTAACAATTCAAAAGGAACTTCCGGGCAGGCGGCCACAAAGCCACGAACAAAGCTACTTGGACTGGCTGCAAACGATCGAAGAGTCTCTTCATCGACCACATTGATTTCACCGTGACGGCACCGAACGTACGTACCGGAGTCTTTAATTAGAATATCGCCGGCCGCTTCCGGCATAATGGGATTGTCCGCCACGGCTTGTCGAACCAGAGGTTCAATGTCGTGAGCAAGCATAATTAACATCTCCGGCAGTATTTTTTGATTGCGCGCCAGCCACAGTCGAACTTCAGTCGATTGATCTAATGCCAGTGCCATCGCCGCTTCAGCGCTGACATTATCCATGCGGGCCAGCGCTATTCGAACTATTTCCTCAGTGTCTCTTGCTAATGTAAAGGACAATTCGCGTGGCCGTTTTTCGTTAATAGCCACCAGAAACCGAACGAGAATATCCGAGTCGCCAAGCAGCCTGCTGAAAGTCCGGGTTGCAGTAGCAGAATTTCCCGCCACCTGCCGGCGAACATAAACGTCTTCATCGCTACTGAGCAGGTCCAATACGGCTTCCGGGGTCTGCGCACGACCAGCGACAATTCGCTTTACCGACGGTTCACTATCTTGCGCCAGTTCGCGCAGCACGTCACTTGGTGTCGCTAAATTTCGCGCCACCGCCTGACGAACCAGCGAATTCCCGTCTAATGAAAGTCGTGTCAGTACAGTTTCCGGGCAATTAAAATGGATTCCAGTATGGTATCTCACCTCAACTGTAGGATCTTTCGACAAGACCGTCAGAGTTTCTGCCGAAGAGTTGGCGTTTGAGGCCACCGCGATCTTCACCGCCGGATCCTTTTCGCCGCTCAAGATATATAAAAATGAGGCTGACGTGTTTTTGTTTGCTGCGGCACTCCTTCGAACGATCAGATGCTTATCCATTGTCAATCGGTCCGCTAGCTCGGGCGAACAATTTGGATTCGATGCCACCATCTGACGAACCACCAGATCTGAGTCTTTCGCCAAATAATCCAGACAATCGCCAGGCGTTTCGTTATGTCCAGCCACAAATTGCCGAACACTCACAGCTTCGCTCATGGCCAGATACCAGAGCCCCTCGCCCGAAACAATCGGCTCCTCGGGTTCAATCGCTGGCGCAGGTTCGGGCTCCGCCGGCTCGGGCGCCAACTCCTGAAACTTGCTCAGGAGCCAATGTAATTCTTCATCGAAGTGAAATGTTTCCTTAAAGCGATGTCTATCCTCAAAATCGAAGATAGTGCTTAGAAATTGTTGAGAAGCATCGACAGTCATTAGTTCCGCCATAAAGCCCGCCAGGGTACCCGAATTGCGAATGTCAAGGGAATGATGAATTAAAGATTGCTGCCCGTCTAGCGAGAATTTACTCATCTGCGAGCAGTTAAGACCCGCATAAGAAAAGGCGTTTCACCGATAGACACTGCTATTGCGGTTCATCCGCCAGCCGAAAACGCATGCTGAGAGCCAAAGCTTGGAGATGGCTCATACGTACTATCCGCAGTCAATCGGTCGGATGTGAGACCTGGCTAAGCGTCCCCCGTCTCAGAATGCCAGATAATGTATGCAAGATGTTTCTCTCAAACAAGAAAGATCCTCTCTGAGTTGATGCCCTAACTTCAGCCAATGATCTAACAAAAGACGAATTCAAATGAGTACTGAGG
Source organism: Candidatus Obscuribacterales bacterium (assembly GCA_021732565.1). GTDB lineage: Bacteria > Cyanobacteriota > Vampirovibrionia > Obscuribacterales > Obscuribacteraceae > JAKFUT01. The sequence continues at coordinate 16,477 of JAKFUT010000099.1, read as the reverse complement.
ATTAGCCCTGTCGAAATCCCCAAACGTTCGTCGCTCTATATCGGCACAAGCAGGGGTTCAATTCTTCATGAATAAGCGGTGAATAAAGCGGTCGACATAAACTTCCGCCCGTACGAGGTAGAAGCCGAAAATAATGTACAAATACAGTGTGAATATCCCCGGGCATTACATCGCACCGCATCTATCATCGTCGATGAAAAAAGTGTAATATTTCCGCATCAAATCGAACATGCTTCACCTTACCTTCCAGCAACAGAAGGCGAATTTTGATTTCGGGTGCTGTACTCGCTGCACCGGATCTGGTGCCAGGCCAAAACCGCAGCCGCTTTAGTCGTTCAGAACTAAGGCGCCGGATCCGGTGCAGTGTTGCTTTTACTCTTGGACTCCACCTCTAGCAGGGAGCGCCCATTTACGCCAGATACAAAAACGATTCAAATACAGACTCACTGAGGCTGAGCTGTGGAAATAGGTTGAACCCGGAGCCCGAAAAAATCGTCTTACTCCACATAATATGGAGGGATTAAAACGATGTTCCTTTTCGTCGGATTCAATATCATCGCCAGCATAGTCCTCAGTATAATCGGTACGCTATTACTTAATGCCGTGTTCAAAATGATTTCGCATCGCTAAGATTGAGCGCACAAATCCACGAAATAGACGCCACACTTCGAGCCCGCCTCAAGCAACGATACCCGTACCAATTCGGCATCTGGTCGCCCGTAGTGCATTTCGAGGAATAGGAATTTAAGCGCGGCGCGCTTGTCTGTTCACTATTAGTCGCTTACACGAGGAATGAATTCGGATCAAAACTTCTCCGCGCTTATAGGACACCAATTTTGGTGTCAACAGATCCACCTGACCATCCTCGAGACTCTTTATTGGTTCCTCCACCAAACCAAAGCGAACGCACAGGTGATGAGGCTGGGGTTACAGGCTGCATCATCGCGATGGGGCGCAGGCTCTCCTCTGAGCTCCTGTCATTCCAGGAAGAAACATTTTTGTGTTTCGCCGGCTCAGCAAGTTCAATCATTTGTTTCTTCTCCTTGATTTCGGGAATTGAGGCTGGATTGCAAGCTTGGCTGTGAACGCGATCGACTGGGCGCGGCATAACACGTGATCCCGCTGCTCCTCACGACTTGATTGAAAGAAGCATGGTGGCATTGCGATATGTCCATTGGCAGACCGATGCCGTAATCATTTCCCGGTGAATTTTGAGGAGTGAATTATTTGATGGATCTGCCTGGCAGCTGCCGGAGCTCATGAACTTCTGTCACTGGCAGGTAGCAAAGGTGAGCCGTAACTCTTGCCAACGTGTCTATCCCACGCCTAATGCAACGCGTTCGAACTTTACATGAGCAAAAATCTGCGAAACCCTAACCGCCAGTCGCTTTCCAGGATTGTTCCTCAGCATGATAGCTGCTGCGCACCAGTGGTCCGGAAAAAACGTTTTTGAACCCCATCGCCATGCCTTGCTCGCGATAATATTCGAAAGTTTCCGGAGTTATCCAATCTTCAACAGGAAGATGATCCAGTGTCGGTTGCATATACTGACCGATTGTCACCAGATCAATTTCGGCTTCTCTCATGTCGCGCAGCAGCTTGAGCACTTCGCCATCAGTTTCTCCGAGCCCGACCATGAAGCCCGACTTAGTGGTGAATCCACGGGTTTTCGCGTACTGCAATAAATCTAAGCTGCGACGATATTTTGCCTGGGGCCGTACGCGCAGATACAATCTTTCTATGGTCTCCATGTTGTGGTTGAGCACATCAGGACCAGCTTCTAAAACCGTGCCTAGAGCATCTCGCTCTCCACAAAAATCTGGAATTAATACTTCGATTTTTGTTTGAGGGCAACGTTCTCGTACAGCCTCAATCGTAGCGGCCCAGACCGACGCGCCGCCATCCTTCAACTCATCTCGATTAACGGAAGTAATTACTACGTACCGGAGTTGCATGATCTCAACTGCATCGGCAACCCGTCTTGGTTCATCCAGGTCGAGTTCAGTGGGCTTTCCCGTAATAATGTTGCAAAAGCCACAACTGCGTGTACAAACATTGCCGAGAATCATGAGCGTGGCAGTATCGTGCGACCAGCATTCACCACGATTCGGGCACGCAGCAGATTCGCAGACAGTGTTGAGTTTGTGTTCACCAATCAGGCTTTTTATCTTTCTGTATCCCTCGCCGGTAGGCAGAGTTACCTTGAGCCACGGCGGTTTCGGCTTGCGTTCTCGAGGCCGGTCTATTGTTACTGCAACCGGGATGTCAGCAATGTCTTTATTGTTCATTCAGATTTCCGCTCTACAACAGGGTTGCATCAATATAGAGATTCGAAAAATTTTTCGTTTTTCCGGTCCCGGAATGTGACAAAATGAGTGCCAATTGCCGGTCTGGTAAGGGTGCTGTGAATTGTAGCAGTAATCGAGCCCTCTCCGGTAAATTGCTCGAAGAGCCGGACACAAAACCGTCCGGGGTCTCAGTCGTTGACTTACGGGATTGTTGCTATGCCAAGAAAACCAATTGAACTTCCCATGCAGGTTGAGTATATGTCTATCCTCGACGATACCGGGGAAGTAGACAAAGAGCTTGAACCGAAGGTGGAAGCCGCGCAGCTGAAAGACATGTTTCGTTGGATGCTGTATGCACGGCGAGTAGATGAGCGTTTGCTAAAGCTTCAACGTCAGGGGAGAATCGGAACGTTCCCGCAGGCCACGGGACACGAAGCCATAAGCCTCGGATCAGCCATCAACCTCAAGCCCGATGACTGGCATGTTCCCGCCTACCGCGAGTTGGCGGGCTTTCTTTATCGGGGTTGGACGCTGGAAGGCATCCTTATTTACTGGATGGGATTCGAAGAAGGCGCCCGTCCACCTGAGGGAGTCAACGACACACCAATAGCGGTGCCGATTGCCAGTCAACTTCTGCATGCAGCAGGAATGGGAATGGCCGCCAACATAGTTGGTGATAAGAAAGTAGTAATGACATATTTCGGGGATGGCGCCACTTCCGAGGGCGATTGCCACGAAGCGCTCAATTTCGCATCGGTCTTTCAAGCGCCGGTGATTTTTGTTTGTCTCAACAATCAGTATGCAATCTCCGTTCCACTGAGCAAACAAATGCACTGCGAGACAATAGTACAAAGAGCCGTGGCTTACGGAATGCCCGGGATCAAAGTAGACGGCAACGATATACTTGCTGTATATGTGGCAACGAAAGAAGCGGTGGAGCGTGCTCGATCCGGTGGTGGTCCGACGCTGGTCGAGTGCCTCACCTATCGTTACACACCGCATACCACCGCCGATGATCCCAGCCGTTATCGCAGCGATGAGGAGACTCAGCGATGGGTGGCGAAGGAACCGTTGATTCGCTTCGAGAAGTATTTGAAGAACAAAAACGTACTGAACGATGCCGACATCAAGAAAATGGATGAGGAAATCGAAGTACGTATAAACGAAGCGATCATTGCAGCGGAAGAAGCTACGAAAAAACCGCCGCTCTCTGATCCACTGGCTATGTTCGATTACCTTTATGCAGACCTTCCGCAAAACTTGCAGGAGCAAAGAGAAGAACTGGCTAAAGCACTCGGGTTGAACACTTCTGAAACAGAGCCACGAAACGCGGCGACATCAGCACGGAGGGGTGCCTAAAAATGCCTGAAATGAACATGGCCAAGGCAATCAACCTGGCACTGCACGAAGCGATGGATAGAGATAGTCGCGTCATTGTCATGGGAGAAGACATCGGCCCGGACGAAGGTGTTTTTCGAGTTACCGAAGGGCTTTGGAAGAAACACGGTGAGAAGCGAGTGATCGACACTCCTCTGGCAGAATCCGGCATTGTCGGCGCTGCTATTGGTATGGCTCTATACGGATTGCGTCCGGTGGCGGAAATTCAATTCGCCGGCTTTGAATACTATGCATTTCATCAAATCGAGATGCATGCCGGTCGATATCGTAACCGCACCAGAGGAAAGCTCACTGTACCAATGGTGCTGCGTTGCCCTTCCGGTGGTGGCATTCGAGCGATCGAACACCACAGTGAAAGTCGTGAAGCCATCTACGCACACTCGCCCGGATTAAAGGTAGTGATACCATCCGGTCCCCGCAGCGCTCGAGCACTGCTTCACGCCGCGATACAAGATCCGGATCCGGTTATTTATTACGAACCTAAGGCCCTGTATCGGCTCTTCAAAGAAAACGTACCGGAGACCATCGAAACACTGCCAATCGGGCGCGCTCAGGTAATTCAAGAAGGAAGCGAGATTACATTGATCTCCTACGGCGCCACCGTTCGCGCCATGATTGATGCAGCAGAGATACTGGAAGAAGAAGATGGCGTAAAAGCAGAAATGATCGATCTGTTGAGTATCGCACCACTTGACACTGAAACCATTCTCAATTCCGTGCGTAAGACCGGACGTTGTGTAGTGATTCACGAAGGTCCTCGTACGTGCGGAATCGGTTCGGAAGTTGTTGCTCGAATAAACGAAGGGGCTCTCCTTTACCTGGAAGCTCCGATTAAACGAGTAACCGGGTACGATGTGCCGATCCCTTATTTTGCTCGGGAGAAGGCTTATCTGCCGGATGGCGACAAAGTAGTTTCTGCTGCGCGCGAAGTGCTCTCGTTCTAGTTGTTTAACTCCACATGCGCTTGCCTCAATGTTTAGTCGGGGCAGGCGCGTGCCATCAGATACGGTGGCACATGGAGCCGGGAATGAAAGGAGTGAAAACATGGTATTTGAGTTCAAGCTGCCCGACGTCGGAGAAGGAATCCACGAGGCGGAAATACTTGCCATCAAAGTGACAGAGGGGGATGCCGTCAAGGAGTATCAACCCATGTTTGATGTCGAGACCGATAAGGCAGTGGTGGAGATAACTTCTCCAGTGACTGGAGTTGTTCAAAAGATCTTCGTAAAAACGGGTGAGCTCGCCAAAGTAGGTGCGGTAATGATTACCTTCGACACGGCGGCAGTATCGGCTAAGCAGGCAGAGAAAGTCGAAGCTTCCGTCGGTGCGGCACCACGAGTGATCAGCAATGTGCCGGATACCCGGGGCAATGGACGCGGCTCCTCGGCGCCGGTAATGGCGCCGCCATCCGTGACAACAAGTAGTTCCCCGGTGCCGGCAGCACCGGCCACTCGCCGCCTGGCGCGAGAGATGGGAGTAGACCTGAAACTGGTAAAAGGAACCGGACCCGGCGGGCGCGTACAAAAGGAAGATATACGCGCTTATGCTGAAGAAGTTCCTGAAAGTGTAAAAGGCGTTAAGGATGCACCGGCTGCAAAGAGCAGCATTGAAGGTTCGCCTGCTCGCCGCCACGCACCGCCCGCGGTGCGACCAGCGTCCGTTCGTCCGGAAGAGTCGACCGAGTTACCGGCTCGAGAACCACTTACTCTGTCACCGTTCGAACTTCCCGATTTCTCACGGTTCGGTTCAGTGGAGCGGGTGCCGCTACGATCGTTACGGCGCAAAATCGCGTTGAATATGACCCAGTCATGGACTCATGTACCGCACGTCGCCCACTTTGATGAGATAGACATCACCGATATCGAAGCCTTCCGCGCCAAGAACGAAAAATCTATTGCCCAGCAAGGCGGCAAATTGACGCTGACTGTAATAGCCCTGAAAGCATTGGCGTCTGCGCTGAGAAAATATCCTCAATTCAATTCCAGTCTTGACGAGACCACCAGCGAAATCGTCTACAAACGTTATTACAATATCGGCGTTGCCGTAGCTACCGAGCGCGGCTTGATCGTTCCTGTAATTAAGAATGTAGATCAAAAGAATGTCGTTGAGCTCGCTATCGAACTTGCGGACCTTGCCTCGCGCACCCGCACCGGAAAAGTTGAATTAGATCGATTGCAGGGCGGAACTTTTACTGTCACCAATATTGGTGCCATTCGCGGTACCGGTATGATGCCTATGGTCAATTATCCTGAGGTTGCCATATTCGGCATGGCGAAAGCCAAAGAACAACCCGTGGTGCGCAATGGTCAAATTGTTATTCGCAACATACTCAATGTTGCGCTTTCATTTGATCACCGAGTAGCCGACGGCGCAGAAGCGGCTTACTTTGTGCGGCACGTAGCCGAGTGTCTGGAAGATCCCTTCAAACTTCTCCTGGAGGTCTAACCATGGTCGTTGGCGAAATGGTACAAGAGGTTCAACTGCTCGTGATCGGTGCTGGTCCCGGCGGATATACGGCGGCTCTGCGTGCCAGTGAGCTCGGCATAAAGACAATACTCGTTGATACCAACCCGAAACTGGGAGGCACTTGTTTGCACGTCGGCTGCATTCCCTCGAAGGCATTGCTGCATGCAGCAGAAGTCACTGACGACGCAAAGAAAGCCGCTACTTTCGGATTGCATTTCGATGCTCCTCGTATCGAACTCGACAAGTTGCGTTCGTGGAAGGAAAGTATTCTAGATAAACTCTCCGGTGGTATTTCCGGAAAGTGCAAGAGCGCAGGTGTTGAAGTAATAACAGGAAAAGCCGAGTTCATCGATTCGCGTAATGTTCGTGTTCAATGCCCTGGCGAATCGGCAGTGCGGATCAAATTTAAAAATGCAATCATTGCCACGGGTTCCCGACCGATCATGCCTGAACTTTTCAATATCGGTTCGCCCAGAGTGATGGATTCCTCCGGTGCCCTGGCTATTGAGGATGTTCCGCCGTCTCTTCTTGTGATTGGCGGCGGTTATATAGGACTGGAAATGGGAACTGTTTACGCAGCTCTAGGCAGCGCGGTTACTGTCGTCGAAATGACCGAGGGATTGTTGCCCGGAGTTGATCGTGATCTTGTCCGACCATTGCAGCAGCATCTTCAAGGCGCATTTAAGGCTATCTGGCTGAATACCAAGGTCACCAAACTCGAGGATGACGGCAGCGGCATCAAAGCTTCCTTTGAAGGCAAAGATGTACCGACAGATCAACGATTCGATCGAGTTCTTGTGTCTGTGGGACGCCGTCCAAACACTGATGAACTTGCGCTGAACACAACGCAAATCACTTTAGACGCTCACGGATTTATTCAAATCGATGACCAGGGACGCACAACCGATAAGCGAATCTTCGCAATCGGTGATGCTTCAGGTCAACCGATGCTGGCACACAGAGCCATCCGGCAGGCCATCGTCGCCGCCGAAGCGATTGCCGGAAAGAAATCTACTTTTGACAATCGTGCAATTCCGGCTGTGGTTTTTACCCAGCCTGAGATTGCCTGGGTTGGACTAACTGATACAGAAGCCAAAGCGAAGGGCATTGAAACAGGTAACGCAAAATTCCCGTGGTCAGCCAGCGGAAGAGCACATACACTGGCCGATCCCACCGGGCAGACAAAGATTTTGTATGACCCTGCCACCACCCGCGTGCTCGGCATCGGCTTCGTCGGTCCACGGGCCGGGGAACTCGTGTCGGAAGCGGCCCTCGCTATCGAGATGGGGGCAGTGCTGGAAGATCTTGCAGTCACAATTCATACCCACCCCACGCTTTCCGAGACTGTAAATGAAGCTGCACTGGCAGCGCTTTCTCGAATTGAGCGGCAAGCAAAACGTGAAGCCTCAACCGTCAGTTAGAATGCACTCTGCTGAACTCGATGTTCGGTGCCGGACAAACAGTAGCCAGAGTGAACGAAGCGGTGGAGGAGCCGCAAAGCAATTACAATTCAGGGTGTCGAACAGCAATTTCGTTGTACCGCCGGCGGCACCCTGCTAAAGTAAAGCACCGCCGGTAGCGCCACGGCACCACACACACAAGGAGGACGCACCATGACAGCAGAACACGAGCTATTGCCGTGCTCTGACTTATATACGTCGGAAGAGATGCAGAAGAGCTTCTGCAAGATCACCTTTCACCCCCTCGGAGACTCTGCTCTCACCAGTGAAGTACTGGTGCCGGTAGACTGGGAGGAGCGCGAGCTGTCGGTTAGCGCCGATGTAGTTGAGCGAGACTCGGAGTGGTTTGTTCCGATGGCTGTTTTGGGTCCGGAAGATCCCACGGTGTTTCTCTGGCTGCTCTATTGCCGCATTCCCGAGGAGATTCCCCCGCTTGACGTATTAGATCGATTGTCCACCGGAAATTCCGAGTGCCTGGTGCGCGGTAGCGGGCAATTCAATGATCGCGAAGTAGCGGACGCCATCTGGCTGTACAAGCCGGGTGATGACGAACCGATGTTCAATAGAATTCTACCGGAAACCGGTGAGAATATGCTATTGCGCACGTGCGTATCGAGACGCCACGACATTGTGTTTGTGGTGTTGTCTGCCTGTCTGGAGAAAGACTACGATTCGTGGAAGAAAATATTCGGGTTAGCTTCGGTATCGTTCAACCCGTGTGGCGAACCGGGACCTCCTCGCCCGAGCAACGACTTGATGCCCTATCACAACATCTTCAGGCCCGATGAGGAGCAGCCCAATTTCTCTTTGCTAAGCGTTCTACCGGGAGACCAACCCGATTTGTATTTCTTGATCGGAGTGCCGAAAGAATGGCATCAGGCAGACTTGAAGGTAGACGCGGAATCTGCTCACGCGCCAATGAAAATGCTCCGGGTAGCAGAGTTCAAGCCTTTGGTATCGAGCAAGAGCAAGATTGCCGTGATGCAGATGCTGGCACCTAAGCTGGATGCCGCTAAATTTGTAGATCTGATGGCGGGTGGCAAGAACACCACATCCACATTGCTTGGCCGGCGTGCCGCCATGTATGGTGGCAACGTGTCTCATGATGCGCTATTCCGCATAGAGGGTAAGCGCGGACCCGAGATGATGAGAGTTTCTGCAGCGAAGATCGGTGATCGTATCTTCTCGGTGGGCTGCACCGCTCCGGAAGAAGAATATGAATCGATGAAGAAGATCTTCGGCGTAGCAGTAGTCACCTTCAATCCGCTCGGCCGGCTTGGCTGGGATATGGAACAGCGTCGCGATGAGCTGATGCCTACCCCGGACGCTCTGTCTGAAGGTGAGATGGAGCGTTTAATCCGAAGGCAAATGCTGCCTCTGGGGCGTGAAGACCTTTATTTCGAATTGGTCGTTCCCATTCACTGGGGAATGGTTGAGCTTGATCTTCCGAAGGAAATTTTGGAAGATGACGAAAATAATGCGATCTTGATTGCGGACATTAAACCGGATGCCGAGAGCCCCGTAGACATCGCCGTTTATTATCGGCGAGTGCCGCCTTTTGTCGATCCCGAGTATTTAATCAGGGCATTTGCAGAACAGAATCCCAACACCGAAATCATGGCTACCCGCGCCACGCTTTTCTACGGAAGAGATACTCGCGAAGCCGTGTTTAGGACTCAGCAGCCCGAAGTCGGTCCATGCCTGCTTCGCATTACAGCAATGAAGAGAGATGATTTTCTGTTCTGGATTGTATGCGGGTGCCTTGAAGAGGACTATGAACAATTCAAAACAATCTTCTCCATGGCGGCCGCCACATTCGATCCATTTGCCAAGCCGGCCACGCCAAGCACAGTGTAAGAGCCGCTCTGCGTTTAAAAGAGGGTGCTTCCAACCACAAACCTGATACTCAAACAAAGGAGAGCTCGCAAAAGGGTGGTCTGTTCCACTTAGTCGGGATATCTGCGCATGCGCACCACGTTCGGCCACTTATTGCCGGCAGGATGCCCGGGTCGACTAAGTTCCCGCGCCAAAGTCAAGATTCCTGAATGCCTGCCACGTACTGGAATCGTGGTTTGCCAGGGATTACAAGGGCTTCTAAGTGATCGGTATTGGGCAGGATGCTCGCGGTCCCCGGGGAGAACAAGCTTCGCGCTCGGGCGTGCTCCGCCATACGCATCAGGTTGGTCCACTTATTGCCCGGGTGCCTGCGGTTCCGACAGCGTAAGCGTTCGCATACGGACTTCTGCGCCTGCTGCACGGGTACCACGCGTCCAGGCGGGACGATGCTCATATAGACAACGGAGAACACAATGGAGCCATCTCGTACACGCATAGGTTGGATCGGAACGGGTGTCATGGGCAGTGCCATGTGCAGCCACTTGCTCACGGCCGGCTACAGCGTAACCGTTTACAACCGAAACAGGGATAAGATGACGTGCCTGGTCGAACACGGCGCCAGTGCCGCTGCGTCACCACGCGTGGTGGCAGCGGCATCAGACGTTGTCTTCACCATGGTCGGGTTTCCCGAAGATGTTGATTCGGTCATTCGTGGTGAAGACGGGGTTTTATCCGGAGCCGCCGCCGGCACTATCGTCGTAGACATGACCACCAGCAAACCGTCCCTCGCGCAAGAACTCTACTCTATCGGTAGAGAACGGGAAGTCCGGTGCCTTGATGCTCCGGTTTCCGGTGGAGACATCGGCGCCAGAGAAGCTCGGCTATCCATTATGGTCGGTGGAGATCAAGACACGTTCACGGAAGTGCTCCCGCTCTTTTCTCACATGGGCAAGACCATTGTTCACCAGGGTCCGGCTGGAGCGGGACAGCACGCAAAAATGGCAAATCAAATTCTAATTGCCACTGGTATGATCGGAGTGTGCGAAGCACTTCTCTATGGTTACAAGGCGGGACTCGATTTAAACGTATTACTACAATCAGTATCCGGCGGAGCTGCGGGATCCTGGTCACTTTCCAACTATGCGCCGAGAATGTTAGCTGGAAATTTTGAACCCGGATTTTATGTCGATCACTTTGTGAAAGATCTGTCGATTGCATTGGAAGAATCGCGCCGGATGAAGCTCGCCCTCCCGGGGCTTGCTCTGGCGGCACAACTTTATATCGCTCTTCAAGCACAGGGGCATGGGCGCAATGGCACCCAATCTCTGGTTCTGGCGCTGGCAAAGCTATCTGACATGCAATGGTCAAATAAAGATTAGTTCTCGAACGTCATGATTGAGACGAGCAAGATCCTGTGGCCCCATGAACTCCCGAAGTTTGGGAAAGAGCTGGGTTTCAGCCACTTTCATGTGATGTTCGATGGCGCGCAGAATGGTCTTGAGCATGTCGGCATAACCGGGTTCGTCTACATGCCAGAGTACGATTTGATCGATGTCATCGATAATTTCATGGCGATCGATATTAAATTCCTTCAGCAATGAACGAAGTTCGGGCACATGACGCACGTTGCGGAAAAGAAGTTTGTCCTGATTGTCGAAGTGCTGTCGAATTGCCCAGAACAGCTTACCGGAGAGTGCTACGGCTTCAGCGGCCTCAAGTTCTGTTCCATGAAGCAGTTCAAAGAGATCGTCGTGGATTACATTGTGTTGTTCTTCAAGAAGTTGGAAGACGTCCATTGGCTCGGGCTCCGTTTTTTGCCTGAAAACCTGGCTGCCGAATTAATCTTATACCTGCCGGCGGGATGACTTCCTCAGTACAGCCTGCAGGACACATCTCTACACATGGCAGCTTTGAACTGCAATTCGCATTTGGTCGCGTTTATTCCTTAATCTGAAGCCATACGTTTGGAACGGTTCGCGGTTCTCAAACTCATTGCCAAGATCGTGCCAAGTTTTGCCAGTATTCTTCAGGAACCTGAAGGTTTGGCGAGGAGGCTGAACAGAAGGTACTTACTAACGCAAGAGAAAACGTGATCATGCGAACGCGTTGCAACGTGCCTGATGATACTCTCTTGCCTTCCCGAATTTCGTTGTGTAGCCGTCTGAGATCTGCCCGAATCCAATAAAGTCGGACGCCTTTTGTGGGTTTTCAACCTTCAGACGGTTCCTCGAGAATCTGCTGCGTACAAAACACCGCAGCCAGGTCATCGCGCGCTACGAAATACATTGTTCCACTGCACTGGAAACCAACTGAGGACAAGAATACATGAATCAATTATCTGCCGGCAAGAACAACGCTACCCCATTTCCATTGGTCAAATTCGTCGCGAAGTCACTCTTGCCTACAGACTTCGGTGATTTCAATCTCTATGTATACCAGGACCGCGAAGGGAAAGAGCAATTGGCCATTGTGCGGGGAAGTCTGGTTGGCAGAACCAACGTCCTTACCCGGCTCCACTCCGAATGCTTGACCGGTGATATTTTCAAATCACAGCGCTGCGATTGTGGCGACCAGCTCCAAGGTGCGCTTCGAAAAATCGAGGAAGAAAAATCCGGCGTAGTGCTTTACTTGCGACAAGAAGGACGGGGCATAGGACTGACAAACAAAATTAAGGCGTACGCGCTGCAAGAGCAAGGCTACAACACAGTCCAGGCGAATCTAATGCTTGGTCTGCCCGTCGACTCTAGAGATTACTCTATTGCACTTGCGATTCTTCAAGATCTCGGAGTGCAAACAATTCGCCTGCTTACCAACAACCCCAAAAAGCTAGAAGCATTTGCCGATTCGCCGATCAAAGTCGTGGAAAGGGTTCCCCTTCAAATTTGTCCAAATGAGCATAACGTGGCCTACCTGACGACCAAGCGCGACGTCACCGGACACTATCTCAACCACCTCCAAAACGTCTAGCAAATTGGACCTTCTACGCAGTCGGCTGCCTGGTTTTGATGCTCCGCGGGCTGGTGGCCGATCCCAGCCCGTGCTCATCCTTGCCGGCGTACCGTATCCTAAGCGTAGCTGTATTTGCAGAATTTTATCGCGCTCGTGGTGCCAGGGGATCTAAATTGGCGGACAACACTTGAGTTCGCACCATAGGCAGTGCACCGCTCTGGCTCCAGTTTATGGAAAGAGATGGCATAGCATTTTCCACGACTACCAATTGACTCATACCCGCCCGGACAGCTCAGGGTGGGAATTTGGAGAGATAATGAACAGCACTGTTGCATCACCTCGAATTGTTTACCAGCGCACAACATGTATAGCTTTTCGCAAAATTACGGAACCTTTCGGCGGCTTGTCGAATATGGCCCCGGGATTTCCCCTGGAAGTTAACGGGATCATTATTCCAACTAGCGAAGCCCTTTATCAGAGTTGTCGATTTCCACATTTGCCTGAGACTCAGCAACTAATTATTGAGCAGAAGAGTCCGTGGTGCGCCAAGCGAAAAAGTCGCATCCACCTTAGAGAGTCGAGATCAGACTGGAATTTCGTGCGTGTGGAGATAATGGAATGGGTCCAACGGGTAAAACTTGCGCAACACTGGGAATCATTCAGTGAGCTTCTACTATCCACCGAAAACTCGCCAATTGTAGAGGAGTCCGTATGTGATCAGTTCTGGGGCGCTACTCGAATCGGTACGCAAACTCTTGCCGGCGCCAATGTTCTCGGTGGCATTCTCACCAAGTTACGGGTAGAAGTTGTCCACCGATCGATGGACCCGTTTCATTATGTTGAACCGCCCCTGTCCATCACCAACCTCACACTCTATGGAATGCCCATTCGCACTATCGCCATCAAATGACCATCGCTGGACCGGCTGGCACTTAACCGCAGAGTTTCTCAAAAGGTGTTCCCATTAATGATAAACCAGGAACTTTCTCAATCAGATTTACGCAAACCCGGCAAAATTGACGGACGCAGTAGTAAGCCAGGCAACCATGCACCAGCAAGCAACTTGGGCAAGAAATGTAGTGCAGCTGCACCAAATGCTGTAACTGGTTCTCACCAGCCCGCCGAAGAACTTGCAAAACTGATTCATGAAGTGAAGCGCTGCACTTCTGAGGGCGAAGGGGAAGGTAGCCATGCTGAAGACTATACATCCAAAGCCGTACCAGCCAGTAAACGGCAACATCCCGCCACGATGGGGTTACTCTGGATCACAATGGTCACCGGTTTCCCTTCAGTCTTAGCCGGCTTCGACTGGTTTAAGAACGGACTTTCATTACCGCAAGTGATTGGTTCTGCCGCACTCAGTTGCCTTATCTTGATGTTGTACTTTGTGCCATCTTGTTGGCTAGGAGCACGCAGCGGTCTCAGCTATACGCTCCTGAGCAGAAAGGTGTTCGGTAGTCGTGGCTCGTGGCTGGTATCAATGAACCTCGCGTGCTTTTGCATGGCCTGGTACGGACTAACGGCGGTCTTCCTGGCAGAAGGCTTGAAGGGACTCTACCAGATACCGGTCTCTACGTTCGCGTTGTCTGTAGGGCTGGCTGTGTTAATGGCCTTCAATAACTTCTTCGGATTCAGCGGTGTAGCAAACTTTGCTCGTTACCTGGCCGGTCCGACACTGGTGGGGTGGGTACTCTTCACATTTTTTAAAGTCACTAACGAGTGCCCGCAAGCGGTCTGGTCGGTGCCTTCGCATATTACAGATCCAAATTCATTTATGCTAGTTTCAGCATTTATTTTGGGTTACTCTGTGTGGGGAAATGAAGCCGATTACTGGCGTTACAGTAATCCCAAGAAGCTCAACATCTTCGTGCCTCTCCTTGTTGCAGTTGCAATAGGCGAGTTCCTGTTTCCGATTACTGGGTGGCTATTGGCATACTTGACTGGTGTGACAGACTTCGCCGCGGCCACCAATCTCATGAATCGATATGGCTTTGGCGGCATCAGTATCATTGCAGCCCTTGTGCTCACCATCACTTTTGTAGCCGTAAACGATTCCTCTTTATACGGAGCCATTAACGCTTTGCAAAATGTGAAACGCATGACTCACAGGAAGACGGCAGCCTTGCTTGCTATTGCTGGCGGCATCACCGCCGGAGTACTTAGTTGTAATCCCAACAATTTTGCCGATGTTGCCTCGCTGTCTTCCATATTCCTGCCCTCGGCAACCATTGTTATGATGGGAGAGTTCTTTCTGCTCAAGAAACGATTGTTCTCTGAACTGAAGGAGGGCGTTCTCTCTGCTGAGACAACGGTGCGCTGGGCACCGATTCTAGCGGTGCTCGCAGGGTGCACGGTCGGTTTGATCACCACCGGAATTCTACCGGGCACGAAATCCCTTCATGTGGGAATTCCACCGCTACAGGCCTGGATAACGAGCATTCTCACTTACATGCTATTGACCCGCCTCGAGGATCGGAAGAAAAAAAACTCTGTGTCATTGCCTGCTTGCACAAACCAGTAAAGCTTGGGCTAACCGACGAGGAACACATAGAAGCTCTGTTCTGTTGAATTGAATTGTCAACGAGCCAACTCAATACTGACCAAGGTTGCACCAGTTCGCAACAGAAGCCGCGGCGCTGATGGAGCAAATACCAACTATTGACCAACACCTGACCGGTGCCAGAAGCGCCCTGGTCGCGCGTGACCCGATTCCAGATCTACCGTGCCCCTCTGATTCGCACCGCTGACGGGTGGTATACCGGCGTCTTATGATTTTATGCAGATCACGCATAAAATCTTACAATTAGGCGCCGCAAATTTCCTAATTTCAGTGTGTTTCGAGATTCGGTTGTTAAGGGAAAATATGCATATAGCGCCAATACCGATCGGTTAAGGATTTTTCGATATGCGATCGCCACTAGTCGGTTACAGATCAATCTCTCACCGGCTATCGCCTGGAGATTCACTAGACATACCGATATTGCTTAACAGAATTATCGCATAATTTCACACAGTTCCAAGAACAGAGTCATAGTGTGCGCAGACAATGATGATTTCGTTTGTTGATCCACTTCCCTTCAGTTCCGCTTCAACGTTTTTGAAATCTTGTTTGTAGACTCTGTAATGTTGCTCTTCAACGGACAGTCCATTTCTCGCCGAGAATCCCAATTAATTCGGGTTCGCTTACACGGTCATAATTGGCAGTTATTCCCGTTTTCCCCTGCACTCTTGTGATCACAAGGACTCTAAGTTTACTTGCCTCCCCTTGCAAAAATAAAACTACCTATTGGCACCAGTGGAGATCTGCTTCCTTAGTTTTTCTCCTGTTATCGCTCATCGACCTCGCCCTGCTGTTGATCCGATATCGGCAATGTTTACCGATATCGGCAGTGTTTACCGATATCGGTTATCTTCCATTAGCTGTTACTGATGAGGTTACATTGACGGGTGGGTCGTCCAACACGATTGCCCCAACACCGGAAGGTGTTGAGGAATGGTTTCAATCTGCAAGTCGAATGGAAGGGCAGGGAAGGGAAGAGAAGAGAATAATTACTGAGTCAAAAGCGGTGGAATTTTAATCCACAAGGGAGACCTGTAGCTTCCCACTCCTTTTTCGAAAAATTCGGAGAACCTGAGACAAGCGTCTGACAGCCAGTGTTCGGACAGATGCTCGCGTGCTTGGTAGTACCAGAATCTTACAAAGTAAAGTTGAACATGCTTTCGGCTAATGCCGTGGTGATACGTACGAATATACTCCATGAAGTCTTCCGCGACTTGCCGCTGGAATTGTGAAAGCTCAATTCGACTTCCCCGCTTAGAACTGAGAGTCTTGTTGAGAGTCTGGGGTTTCGCGGAGAATGACGTTCCAGCAGCTGGTCTCTTGTGTTCGAATTTCGGGCTCCCGACCGAAGTGGTCTTTTCCATCGGCACATACCTATTGCCAATCTCCCGTGCGACAAAACCTTTCAATTCGAGCATTGTGCATGTTGCCGACACTGTCCCAGTGGGATGATCTGTTCTGTCGCACAGCAGATCGAAATTAATTCCGTCCTTTCCGATCAGGTCTAGGAGCTCTTTCTC
>JAKFUT010000095.1:3443-42463 GCA_021732565.1 Candidatus Obscuribacterales bacterium | reverse complement strand
AAGGAGGACATAACAGCTGGACGCCGCAATGAGTCGATGGTCCGAATGCCAATCCATATCCCGAGTGGCCCGCAGAGACAGTTAATGCACGAGAGAAAAAACACAAAAGGATAATGCTTCCTGGCTTTGAGGCACATCCCGCCTACAACGCTCAACGCAGCCAAACCCAGACAACCCAAGGTACCGGCTGCGAGGAAGACTGAGATTAACGAAGACACGAACTTGATATCGACGTGTGCTCGAAGCCAGTCGATAGTATGAGTGAATCCGATATGTGAACTAATCCAAGATAGTGCAGTCGAACCAACATTAGCATCGAACCAGGCTACGAGCGTCTGTGAGTGTGGAGATATGGAGCACCCAAATGCGGCAACCGAGAAAGCCAGTACAGTAACAATGGATGCGAAGACGTAGTGGTCGCGCTGAAGAATCTCCAGGCGTGTCCGGTCATCATCGTTTGGAATCAGATTGACTAAGTCCTCCGTGCTATTTTGGAGGATCCGTAAAGTAGTCAACTTCCCACCTCCCAAAGGTATCCGTTGTTCGCACCGCAGACGCTATCCGGCCGTTGGTCGTGGTATTACCCCTGGTGCGGGGGGGGGGGTATCCAGCAAGCTGGACGGAGTCCTAAGTGGATTGCGTTGAGCCTGTTCGCGGAACCGCTTCGGTTACAGCAAGCCGGGATACTTTAACGACAGGTCAAGCATAAGTGCCACTGCCGCGACGTCAGTCAACAATCCATGCGCCAATGCCGTAGTTACAATCGAACCGGTCCTCCTGTAAATCAGTGCAAGCAACGCTCCGTACACTGCGAGCATTACCGTTCCGACTTCTGCCCAAAAGGGATACATTACCATCGAAAATATTACATAATGAAAAGCTGCATAAGCAGCGGAGGACCAGATTAGCGCAAAGTGTTTAAAGGGAGGCTTAATCTGCTGCAACCGATTGAATACAACCCCTCTCCAGAAGATTTCCTCCACGAAAGGGTTTACGATTACCGCGTAAATGCTTACCGGCCAAAAGAGTTGCTTGCTCCAACCCAGATCTTGCATAAGCCGCAATGCGTGCTCACTGGAAAGAACGCCCTTGCCGCCCAATTCATATGCGACAACTGAAATTATGCTAAACAGAATTGCCATCCCACTTAGGATGGCTACATCTCTAAATGCCGGTCGCTTAAGCGTGGGAAGCCAGAGCGAGCGGCCGAGGTAAATTGCGGGCAAAAGACAAACAACATGATAAAGCGCGAAAGTCCAAGGTGCGCTCTTTAGAGAATACAACCCCACCCACATGGCGACGCCGGGTACAAGCGACCACAACATCAACGCAATAGCATTTAGCTGGCTCTCAGGGGAGCCGGCCTCGCTTGGCGGGGGGCTAATAATCCGTTGCATCGGACTAGTTAAACGCAGTCAAGTGAATACGTCAAGTTGTCCCATCACATATAAACTTAATACCATTAATCTCGGGCTGCTCCATTCCAGGCTAATGTACTAAAGTTGTGTCGGCAAGTAGCTTCATGCTAAGCGGCTGCGAATGCAACCGCCCGGGACAGTAGCAGGCATGCGAAATGACTGCGAGCTACCGAGAACTAGATCAATCAGCACAATAAATTACATCGATGGTGAGTGAATTTGAAGCGGAGGATGTTATGCAGGAAATCGTCTATGATGTGACCATAAACGCTGAACCGGCGGCGGTTTATCGAGCATTGACCGAACGTGTGCCTATGGAAGGATGGTGGGGTGAATGCTTTCTGCAGCCGAAGGAGGGATCCGATGCGGTCTTCTTCTTTAGATCAGCCGGAGCCTACAAACGGATGCGCGTAGAGAAGCTTATCGCGGAGCAACTGGTGGAATGGAAGTGCATGGATAATTTTTCCAACGGAACTTCGGAGTGGATCGGAACTACCTTACGGTTTCAGCTATCGCGGAATTCCGCGGGAGGCACGGACTTGCATTTTGAGCATACCGGCTGGTCGAACAGCGCACAAACTTGCGATGAATGCCGCGATGGGTGGCGTCATTTCTTGACTGTCAGTCTGAAACAATTCATGGAGACCGGAGAAGGGCTGCCCTTTGAAGTTTGCTACGCGAACGGGTGGAGACCACGCACAGCCGTGTGTTCCGCAACTGACTAAACACGGGTTGAAATACGGAATTGCAATGGGGACTCTCGACAGCGCAGGATCGTGCTTCTGTGTACTGGTCGATTCTCTCTTCCGTCCCAACGCCAAAGTTGAGAGCGAGATACGGCCGGGTGTTTCAGAATGTTCGCAGATGGCCGAGCCAAGCGATTATGTACGGGACGAGCACGGATAGACCAATCAATGCCAATCCGCAAGCCGCTCCTTTAGCGACGCCGATCGAGCGCGTGGTTCCCATCGGCATTGGCTTGCGGAAGGCAACTGCATATAACAGCACCACCAACCCTAACGTTCCGCAGAGAATTTGCCAGAGATACGAAAGGAGTAAACTTGCATTGTGAATGCCCTCCGATGAAGGCTCAGCCATCACAATCTTACTGGCAGGTACTGTTGCCTTTGCGGTCTCAGGCTGTTCAGTTACGACGGGCATTGATTTTGCCTGCGGAGCTGGTTTGGACGTTAGCACAATCTTTCTCACTGGTGTGGCAGGCGGTGTGATTGACCGGAGGGTTGGCGTTAGTGCCATCTCTGTTACCAATGTGGGCACAGGCGCCGCTAGCGGGATTTGCGGTGAATCTGGCTTTAGTGCGATCGGTGCGGCCGTACGCGCTGCAGGAGGCTTGATTGACCGGGTACTTGGCGTTAGTGCCATCTTTGTTACCAGTGTGGGCGCAGGCGCCGCTAGGAGAATTGGCTGAGAACTTGGCTTTAATGCGATCGGTGCGGCCGTATGCGGTGCGGGAGGCGTGATTGATCGGGGACTTAGCGTTGGTGCCGGTAGTGTTATTGGTGTTACCGGTGTGCACACACTCTGCGCCGCGGGCGGTGCCATGGGACTTGGTGCTGGTGCCATGGGTGGCACTGCCCCTGGACTCGACGTGCTGGCGAGAGTCGGTGGAGACAGGCTTGGTGCGATCGAGTCACTGCTCACCATTGGAGGCGGTGGCAGTGAGGGAGCCGCTTGCGCTCCTGCGGCTAACCTTCGACCTTTGAAGGCAACCGTTGAATTGCTGTTTCGCGACAGGCCTGTGTACACGTAGTCGGAATCTCTTTCAAGTACCGTTGCTCCGGTGACTGACGAAACTACTCTGTAAGCAGTTGCAAGTTGTGTTGCTTGCGCGGTGGAAACGTTCACAGCCATTAGAGCCGCCTGTATCTGATCCCACGTTTTGGAATCGAAAGGTCGTGGTCTGGACATGGATTGATCCGCCTCTGTAAGCTTTGCATTCGATGCCGACCACTGTACTGCTTGCGCTTGCGGGTTGTCCCCTATCTCTTGCGGTGGCTGCTCGCTTGCCCCCGACCATTGGACAGCGATTCCCGACTCGGTTCTGAAGCGAGTCTCCAAGTTGGTAGCCTCAAGACCCTTGACTGTGGCTTGACGCACTAACTCTTCAATCTGAACGTATGCCCAAAGGGTCGAAATTCGATGAGCGGCGGCTTCAGAATCCAAAATTTTGCAATCTGGCTTATAGTCGATTTTTTCGAGATTGAGTGCGTACTTACCTTGTTGGTTGGTGTCCAGAGTCGCCAAAATATAAGTTCCTTCGGGCGAATGAGTGGCTCTAGTTGCGAAGGTCGCGGGAACATCACCGCGCACTGCAATCTTTAGTGAACCTAACGCTTCAGGCACAATATTTCCTTTCAGCAAGAAACCTCGAGGGCACCGCTCGACCAAAACACCTGAATCATTCGAAGAAACAGCAGTTGTCGATTCGAGATGTATGTCTTGCAGATCGTCCACAACGAAATTCGAATCTTCAATAGAAGGCAACATGACTGAAGTACTTCCGCGCTCAATTTGCATTGGCGCGGTGAACCCAATCATCAATTTCATCTCCCCACCATGCGGGTTCACTGGAGCAGCTTTCACCAGGATGTGTCCGGCACTCTCCCGGGTTACAATAAGCGGATCGCACATAACCGGGGTAACAACCGGCTGGCGCCCATTCTTGACCCACTCATATGCCGCGTTAACTTGAGAAGCTCCAGCAAAGGCCGCTTCCCGGGCTACGCCGGCAACCCAAAGCGTGGCTCGTGAAACAGTTGCGCCTTCAGGCAATGCTATATGCAGTATTGCTTCCTGCTGTGCTTCGCCTGAGTTAGTGAGCAAAATCGTCCAGTAGTAAGACGCACTCATGGACTGAGCATCGACGAATCCAGTTATCGTTGATTTCGCCGCCGAAAGACCCGGTACAGCCTGCGTGGTGCCTATATGGCTTTTCAGCTTATCGATATGTTGAAGAGACTGTGATGTCTTGGAATTTCTCCCGGGATTCGATGAAACCGGGTGATCCGATGACTTCGCCCCTGAACTCTTTGCCGTCGCACCAGCAGAAGTTGCCGGCGTTTTGCCATTTAGGATGCTGTTTGATGGCAAAGTTCTTAGTGTGTTTTGACTCGCCGAGGAATTCGACGAACCTGGAAAATCTGGTGATTTTGGCGACAAAGTTGTCTTTGATTCCGTAATCCTTTTCGCTCCAGTATTAGGAATCTCTGGAGTCGTGCGGATGACGCCGGTGTTTGCCGAGGCGCGTGTCGGGAGGGCGGACCTGATTGGCGAAGGGGTACCGACGGTGCCCGGCATGAAGCAAATGGCTGCAGGCGCTTTGACAACAGCGAGATTAATCAACAGGGACAATGCACACAGCACTACGATGCGGCGCCTATGCGGAACTTCGCCACTGGATGCTTGCTTGCGACTCTTCTCATTTACATTGCGTCCCGTCATGTTTTATCTCTCCTGCCGCAAAACGAAAGGCCGCAGCATGAGTGGGAGATCACCAAACCAATCTGCCAACTCACCGACGTATCTTGACCATAAACCTTTATGCCGACCAACGTCAGGTTCTATGCCATGAGCTTGGCCTGTGGAAAACCCCGGATATCATCTCGCGTCCTGAACGATCTCTTCGCGACAAGTCTGGTAAATTGAAATGAGTGTTCAACTCTCTGTTGCTTGCCAGCTCCGATGAAACGCTCCAACCGAATTTCTAGCGCTTTCAGGAACGTCGTCCGTCGAATGGTCCGACCTGATCTTTGGAATCTACACGCCTTGCGTCAACTCAGGGGGCTTGAAGGACAGAGTCAAGCGGTGAGCAAACTTTTGAGCAAAGAAACTAACGACTTGCGCCAGCTAAAATCTCATACCAAGGATCTGCTGTCCACAGCTCCACCAACCGGGAATTACTCTCCACGGCGAATCTCAAAAGCTCTAGAGCGTGCTGCAGAGACGCTCCTATTCGTAGAAGCTATCATTTCTGATTTGACGGTTAATGTCATTCGATACCCAATCTTGTCCGGCGAGCAGAAAAGCGAAAGAACGACCATGAGCGGCTTGTTGAAATATACCTGGAGGCTTCATCATCATGCCATACCAGTAGCGTCATACCCTCTTTTGTTACAAGCGCACTGCTGGTTGTAGAGCGAATAGAGAACCAGTATGGGTTAGAGACACATCCGGAACTAAGAGGAAATAGTTTGCTGTTAGCACTATCTCTATTTGACCGTATCATCTTTTTGTTGGAAACTCTCGATCACATCATGGATATAAACGATAGAGATCACACGGAATAATCACGTGGATACCAATTTCAAAGATGAGCCTCAATATCCGCGCTTGCGATCTATTTGCCCTAGCATTGGTTCGCCGGCTTGAAAACGAGTGAAGTTCTTTACAAAGCAGCGAGTGATGTCCTCCGGTAGGCTCGGACCGGCAATGTGCGGGGTGACGACACAGTTTGGCAAATGCCAGTACGGATGATTGGAGGGCAGCGGTTCTTCATTAAACACGTCGAGGATCGCACCGCCTATTCGGCGTTGTTCTAGCAACTCAATGAGGGCTGCGTCATTTATCAGCGCACCGCGGCCCACGTTAATAAGCAACGCGTGTGGTTGCAAAGCCGAGAGAACGACACGGTCGAACAGACCGATGGAGTTGCCCGTCGCTGGCATTACGAGCACCAGAACGTCGACTGCGCCTACAAACTGCGCTACTTCTGCAGTTGCAAAAGTGCGATCCGCAAGCTTGCTCGATCGTCCGTCGCTATTGAGTCCGAAAATTTCCATTCCGAAGGCCTTGCCGATTCGAGCGATCTCCCCGCCTATGTCGCCCAGACCGGCAATACCCAATCGTTGCCCCGAGAGCAATTCTATGTTGTACGGATTCCATGTGCATTCTGCCTGCAGTTTCATAGATTCCTTCAATTTAATGCGCCAGGCGAGCAGGTTTCCAAAAACATACTGGCTGATGTATTTCCCAAATACGCCATGTGGTTTGGTGATGATTACATGTTCCGGCACGGGGCATCCTACCAGTCGTTCAACGCCCGCCCACATAGATTGAATCCAGCGCAATTTGTGCGCAGAAGCGTAAACGTGCGAAGGTAAATGAACTCCAAATACAATGTCAGCTTCAGAAATGTTCGCTGCTGCGTCAGCAACCGTGCGGCAAATCAACAGCTCAACATCAATATAAGCGTCGCCAATCAGTCGCGCATATTCATCAATTTCGTATTCCCTGTCGGAATACAGCAAAGTCTTGAAGGCTTTCGTCATTGGACTTGTCTCTCCGATTAGGCAAGAAGCGTAATATTGGGAGTTGCAACTCTCTGGTACCTTGAGCCGCACCTGAGGGTTTGTGCAGGTACATCCGGCCACAGAACTCGATGGTAATTGCGCAGTTGTTCACCAACAATTTGATGCACGTATGTGTCATGTCTTTCGTTATCATTGGCGGTTCAGTGTGACTGCTTCACGATGGAACTCTCTTTCGCTGATGCTTGGTTGCTCGCCGAGGAGGGGGTCTCATTTTTCAGTTTTTCGGCCGCGGCAAGTTTGCCTTCTTGGCGATAAACTCCTGCCAGTATCTGGCGCCTTGCAATTGAGTCTGGATGATTTGGTGGTAACATCGCTTTCCTGCTGATCGCCAGCGCCTGCTCGAGCAGTGGTTCTGCCTTTGTGTAGTTCTTTTGACCACAGTAAATACGACCTAATTGGTCAAGACTGACTGCCCTGTCGATGTGATCCGGTGGGAATCTCTTCGCCATGATTGCCAGGGCTTTTCTACAGAGGTGTTCGGCGCCGATGAAATCTTTCCTGGTCATACACAGGTCGGCCAGGCGATGGTAAGCTCCTGCCATGTCCGGATGAGCGGGGCCAAAGTTCTTTTCAACAAGTGGAATCGCATTCTTGTAGAGAATCTCCGCTTCCTGGTCCTTACCCTCAATCCTTAGCAGGTCTCCCAACTGCAGGAGTCTAGCACCTTCATCTGGATGATCAGGTCCGAGGGATTTTTCGCAAAGCTTCCGTGCCCTGGAGAACACAGCTTTCGCTTCCTCCAGTTTCCCCATGCCGCAATAGAGATCACCAAGCTGACGCGTTCTGATAATGAAAGTAAGGTCACTGCGACCTTCCAGGTTTTTCTCGCAAAGTGCCAGCGCCGTAGAACGAGCAGCCAAAGCCTCCTCATATTTGCCCTGTACCAGGTAAATATCGGCCAATACGAAAAGCTTGTTGGGCTTCTCGGAAGCATTTAATCCTGGCTCTTCAGTGGCACTGATTGCTTCTTTCTCCCAGCGCTCTGCTTGTGCGTATTTCCCCTGTGCCAACGCTGTGGTAGCCAGCGCATTGAGCCGGTTTGCCTTGCTCAGGTAGTTCATAGTGGCTGTCCTCCCGCCAAATGCTAGCGCTTTAGTAAGAGAGTTCTCGGCATCTGCATATCTACCCTGCTTGAAATAAATGTCTGCTAGTTGATCGAGTCTATGTGCTACTTCAGGATGAGTTGGACCTAGTGTATTTTCGGTTACGGTCACCGCCCGTTCGGCCAGCGCGGCTGCCTCTGCATATCTACCTTGCACGACGTAAGCCTCTCCTAATGAATCAAGCAGACCGGCCATTTCGGAATGGTTAGCTCCCCTGGATGCCTCCATTATTTCCAGCCCCCGCCTGAAAACAGATGCAGCCTCTTCGAGTTTCCATTGTGCTCGATAGATCTCTCCGAGGGAAGACAGAATCTCCGCTACATCAGGATTGTTCCCTCCTGATTTCTCACAAATCGCAAGTGCCCTCCTACACGCTCTTTCCGCCTCAGCGTACTTACTCTGAATCTTGTAACAGTAGGAAAGTTGCACCAATTTAAGCGCTGTCTCCGGGTGATCTCGCCCCGCAGTTATTTCGATGATTTCCACCGCTCTCTTGTAAAGCGATTCTGCTTGCGAATATTTGTCCAAATGGATGCATACTTGTGCCAGTCCGCACATGATCAGTGCCAATTCATGTGGGGCAGTGGTACTCGATTTTTCCATCATATCCAGGCACTTTTGGTACACTGGCATGGCGTCGACGTATCGCCCCTGTTTCGCGTATAAAGCGGCTAATGAAGCAAGTCCCGGCGCCCCCATGGGAGCTTTGACCGCACTGTGCTTCAACTCAACTCTCGCTTGGCTGGTGGGCCGGTGAGATTGTGATTGTGCGAGCCATCCGACCACGGAAATTAGCGCAAGTATAAAAACCGCACCAATGTATTTTCCTGAGCACGGAAATAGAAAGCTTGACGGAGTGCTCGTAGTGAATCTATTCAGCCCGACAAGATTGGCTCCGTTCCCCGCCAACACTGATGTGAGATCTGCTTGCAAATCTGTCATAGACTGATAACGCTGCGCCGGATTCTTCGCTAACGTTCGCATCACCACGAAATCCAGTCCCACCGGTAAGGACTTTCCCAATCGTTTAGAGGGTGGTTCGGCCATCACGTTCACATGGAAGTGCATCACGCCGATGGGATTATCTGCTATCACTGGTGTTTCCCCGGTCAGAGCCTCATATAGCATGCAACCAACCGCGTAAATATCCGAACGAGGGTCGGCGATTCGTCCCAGACACTGTTCAGGACTCATGTACTGAACGCTGCCAATCAAGCACCCGGTTTGCGTTAGTTGCTGGCTCATCCGACCAATGTCGTCACCGTTATCTGTAAGTAATTTGGCCAGACCGAAGTCGACTACCTTCACAATGTCACCTGTCGGGTCATCGAGAATCATAATGTTGCCCGGTTTAAGGTCTCGATGCACAATGTTGTGACTATGTGCATGGGCCATGGCGCTACATATCTGAATGCCAATATTCAGTACTCGTTGGCAGGTCAATCTTGTTTCTTTCGCAATCACTTCGCTGAGTGACTGTCCTTGCAGATACTCCATCGCGATGTAGAAAATATCTCCATTCCAGATGCCAAATCGATAAAACGTCAATACATTGGGGTGCTGCAACTTAGAGAGAAGATTTCCTTCCCGAATGAATCGTTGTTGATTCTCTATGTCAGGGGCTAACTCCGGATGCAAGAGCTTCAGCGCAATTATTCTGTCAATTTCGCGCTCGCGCGCCTTGAACACACTTCCCATTCCGCCGTCGCCGATGTGGTCGATCACGCTATAGCGATCGTCGACTAGAGTGTCCAGAGGTAGGTCGATTAACATCGGGGAGGAACCTGTTAACACCCGCCTACGATCTATGCCCCGTCAACAGCTCCATTAGTCGGAGGGCAGCACAACTCAAGTTATCTGAACCCGAAGCTGGCCATTGGACTGCAGAATCGACCGTCGGGCTGTAGTTTGAGGAGCCGTTAGAGACTACTGGCAGCCGATCTTGCTTCCTTCGGCGCCTTCGTTTGGCAGCCATGGGTGGATATCGACATGACACATTCCTCATCTGTTCTGCCGCCCGCAGCTGCTCAGCCCACAGTCGATACCTGATCCCGGGAATCGCCTTTGCGGGCGATTCCGCGGAATCACGTCAGCGGAGAAGCATTCGCGCGATGTGCGGGACGACTCACTTAATCCATGCAATTACCTTTGCCTCGTTCCTTTGCCGATAGAGAACAGCCGCATGCAATTCTTCCAGCATTCGGGTCAATGCCGATTTTCCATAGGGAAGTTTATCGGCGGTGAAAAATTCGTTGATAGATCGTTCATCTGCCGGTTGATCAAACGAGCTACAGGCGGAGGCTATAGCATTCAAGCTCCTTGGCGGGAATTTTTCCGAAATTTGTGGCCAGTGAGATTTGACAAACTCCAGGGCTCTATGTTTGCTGGCATCGTGAGTCAACAAATCGGCCAGGAGCCGAAAACCGTCCTGTCCTCTCACGTCTGAGCTGACGGCCAACGCAAGAGTTCTGTCAATTAACTCCGGTTGGCGAAAAACTGCAAGCTTAAATAAGAAGCGCTTCTCAAGTTCGGGAATGTGTTCCTTCTTCCATGCGTTTGTAATCTCCTCATATTCTTTAGCGCCGCCGTTGTAAGCAACTATCGATAGCACCGTTCCTGTGATATCCGCGGGCACCGATTGATGATTGCTCATAAACTTTGTATAGAGGTCGCGCGCTTCTGAGATGGTTAGATTGTCTTGCGCATAGCCAAGCAGCGTTAGTGTGGCTTCTCTTAGATCTTTCACCGTGTCTTGCTCACCTTGTCGTTCGGTCCAGCCTATTCGCTCTTTTACAGGCAACAACGATGTTCGCAATTTGGTGGCGTATTCATTGCGGTGCTTCTCGTCTAAGAAATCGTAAATTTTGTGACTCTCCCCGACTAGATTTGTCAGCACGAGCGGATCCTTCTCGCTCACTATTTGCCCTGTCAAATTCAGCCGATCTTCAACGGGAAGAGAACCGTTCCAGACCTGCGCGCATGTGTCTGCGATGAATGCCAGTCGTTCTTCCGGTGTGAGGTAGTCGAACTTCTTCACTATTAATGCTGTGTCAGCGGGCGAATAGTGAGTTCGATAAAAGCCCATTCCACCGGAGTTTACCAGCATCAGCCCGGGTTGCTGCAATTGAGCGGAAGCCTTTCGAGCAAGCATGGAGACAGAGTCTTGTTTCTTGCTCAAAACCGTAGTCGTTGTCTTATTAGAATCCTGAGAGCCATTGACGTCGCGCAAGACCAATGGAACTAGCCAGATCGATTCATCAGGTTTTTCTCCGGGCATTCCGAAAAATCGCTGCTGAGAAAGGGAGAACGTCCCGGGGGCGGTCTTATCCGAGTCAGCCTTGCTCACTGTTACCATGGGAAATCCAGACTGAAAAACCCACGTCTTCATAATCTCCGGTACTGGAACACCACTGGATTTTTTACCGATTGCTTCCCAGAGATCTTCGCTGGAAGCATTTCCGAATTTATGAGCGTTGAGGTAGTCGTTGATGCCCGCCTGGAACGTTTTGTCTCCGACAAAGCCTTCCAGCATTCGCAGGACCGATTCACCTTTGTCGTAAGTAATCGGGTCAAACATCTCCGCGGCTTGTTTGGGATTGTCAACGTGTGCATGAATTGCTCTGGTCGCCTTCAGTTGATCTACATTCATAGATTCGTTGCGCGTGAGTACAGACTTCGTGATCACTCGCCAGTCAGGATGAATTTCGTCAACGGTCTTTGTTGCCATCCAGGAGGCGAAGGCCTCATTCAGCCAGATATCATCCCACCATTTCATCGTAACTAGATCGCCAAACCACTGATGAGCGATTTCGTGAGCGACTATGTTGGATACGCGGCGTTTGAGAAAGTTACTGCCGGTTTTATCGTCAACAAGAAGGGATGCCTCCCGGAAAGTAATGGCACCCAGATTTTCCATTGCACCCGAGCGAAAATCCGGTATGGCGATCAGGTCCAATTTTTTTGCCGGGTATGGAATACCGAAGTACCTGGTTTGAAATGCAAGGACCTTGCAAGCCGTGTCCAGCGCATAATATCCGAGTTCTTCCTTGCCAGACGGAGCCCAGACTCGAACGGGAATGCCGCAAGATTCCTTTGTTGAAGTAGATTTAAAATCGCCCACAATGAGTGCCACCAAATATGATGACATTCGCGGGGAAGCTTCGAATACGACCTTTTTCTTTTGCTTCGCTTCATCGCGTTCCTCACGCTCCACTGCTCCATTAGAAATGGCGACCATATTATCTGGAATGATCGCTGTAATCTTGAATGTGGCTTTCATCTCGGGTTCATCGAAGCATGGGAACATTCGCCTTGAATCAGTGGGCTCCATTTGGGTTGTCGCCAGCCAGTGTTTCACTCCCGCATTGTCTTTGTAGTGCGAGCGGTAGAACCCGCGGAGGTTATCGTTCAGATCTCCGGTGAAACTAAGTTGCAGTATATAATCACCCTTAATCAGGGTGCCGGGAAAGACGATGGTTGCCACTTCGTGTTCGCTGTCGAGACTTACTGTTCCTTCCATCTCAGAGCCGTTCCCATCAGCTAGTTTCCCTCCAGCTTCTTCACCCGGGCGCTGCGAGCGCTTTATTGAGGCGGATTTGATTTTGAGATCCAGTGCATTCAGGGTGATAGATTTTACTGACTCATCTACCTTTACTGTTATTGTTTCTGTGCCGTCGAAGGTGAAATTTTCAAGATCCGGCGCGAAGGTGAGGTCATAGCTAACAGGAGAGACATCCTTGGGAAGCTGATAGGGGTTGGCATTTTCGGGAGGCTTCAAGAGGGACTTCTTCTCATCACGGGGCGCTGTACCGGCAGCATCGCTACGAGGAACCATTGCAAAGACCGCCGCGGAAATTGCCAACACTGAGCAGACAGAGGCGTAGAGAACTGAGTGTGTGCCGGGAACTTTCATTGTCATGGTCTTCCTTGCTTTCCATTCGCTTTGCGAGCTCAGATCATACCGAATTACCATTTAGAATAAATTTGACTGTCTCTTCGCCGCCAGATACTCCATTCAGCCCCAAGCCCGCATGCAGAACCGGTTATGAGGCAGAAGCTGCCAAACCCGCGGAGGCAAGAGCCGAAATCCACCAGTGAAAATTCCAATATCTGCACCGCTGGCATCGTCATGACACAACCTTGCTACTTTTGGGGGGGATACTAACTCCATCAGCCCTTGAGAGGAACAGAGCATGTCCTACAGCAAATTCTTCAAGATTCACGGGCAGGGTGAACAGCTTTACGTGAACCACAATCTGGACGGGCTACACCCGTACCTGGCTCCCCTGAACAAATCGGCTGCCGATGAACTGATAGCGCAACCGGCGGCCATCACCGTTCAGACCTTGCCTGCGCGAGAGCGCCCCTCATTAGAGCAACTTATTGCCCTGGTTATTGAAGGCCGTTGACCACTTTCGCTTCTGGCGAGCGCGGCGGAGCGGAAGAGGTTCCCAAGTCAGTAACTGCTGTAAGTGCTCACATTAATCTATTCGACTCATGGTCGGCCTTGATTTCGGGTAGCTCCCGCATCTAACTTCAGACAACCTGATCTCGGCGATAGATCACAGTGTCGAGATCAAGTTGTCTGAACTTCCGTTTTTCGTTGGACCGAATCATACTAGAGGAACCTCCAGCGGTCTGTCGCGAATCTTTATCACGGCTCCAAGCCGAGCCAAAGATTCGCCGGGCGGGCATAATACTCTCCACCGTCCAAAATCAAAATTGTGGTTGGGCATTTTCATGATCGACTTATCATTCGGCACGATTGTAGATAATCGCTATCAATTGATTGAACACTTAGGCCAGGGTGGAATGGGCACGGTGTTCAAGACTCGTGAACTAGGGCTTGAACGAATCATCGCGTTGAAGTTGCTGCATCCGTCTCTTGTTGGAGACACGGAATCTCAACAAAGATTCAAACGAGAAGGAAAAGTACTCTCTGAGTTGAACCATCCAAATATTTTGATTTTTTATCGATTTGGTGTCTGGGGTGACGCA
This sequence comes from Candidatus Obscuribacterales bacterium, assembly GCA_021732565.1. Taxonomy (GTDB): domain Bacteria; phylum Cyanobacteriota; class Vampirovibrionia; order Obscuribacterales; family Obscuribacteraceae; genus JAKFUT01. The sequence continues at coordinate 28,615 of JAKFUT010000095.1, read as the reverse complement.
TTTCCTTACATTGCCATGGAATTTGTTCAGGGGCAATCGTTGAGTGCAGTTATCGGGGAACAAGGCATTTCTCCGAACCGAGTTGTTGCCATTGGTTTGCAGATTTGTGCCGCCATGGAACATGCCCACCGCCACAAAGTAATCCATCGGGACCTGAAACCGAGCAACATAATGTTGTGTCTGCAGCCAACAGCAGACACCGTGAAGATTGTCGATTTCGGTCTGGCCAGAGTGTTGCCCGACGCCAATGCTACAAGCCGGCAGTGGACGCAAACAGGAAGTGTTATTGGTAGCGTTCACTATATGAGTCCAGAGCAGTGTCTTGGAAAAAAAGCTGATGTTCGCTCAGACATCTATTCGCTTGGTTGCTTATTGTACGAAGCCGTGACCGGCTGCCGTCCCCTGGACGCGGACAATCCGATCGGTCTTATGCATTTGCATGCAACGCAAATGCCTGAGCCTATTAGTAAAAGATTGGGCGATGCAATGACACCGGCAGGACTAAACAACGTACTAGTGCGATCAATGATGAAAGATCCGGCACAGCGCTATCAATCGATGGCGGCAATGCAGGAAGATCTTAGTTTGGTTCTGTCCGGCCAGGGCGGAAGCATAGACGATCCTGGTAAGGCGACAAAGAGCTCTGGCCGCTTTTCCATTATGCCGGGAGTGGGAGTTCTGTGCGCGCTATTGTTCTTGATCTTGGCTTCCATCTTGGGGTACTGCATTCTTTTGCGGAATCACAATAACGAGGAGATGGCGGTGTTATCGACGCACGTTCCGGGGCCATTAGGAGCAGAGCATTTCAAGAATCTTGGCGATGGATTTATAAAACAATGCAAATTTCCTGAGGCCGAATTGGCGTTCAAACGTGCCTTGGACATCGTTGAAAAAAAAGCAGACAGTGACAGATCCACCTTGCGCGTGCTCGTTACTCGACTTGGCTATTCATATAGAGCGCAAGGCAAACAAGCAGATGCGCGATCGTCATTCACAAGGGCTCTATCCATCGGTAAAACCATCCCCGAATTTGATAATGCCAATTTACTCGTCTCTCTCGGAAACGTGTGTACAGCGCAAGGCCGATATAGAGAGGCAGAGGTTATTTACAAGAAAGCTCTGACCATTATGGAAAAGAATCCAGGACGCGATACTTCCAGTTTGCTCGTGTGCCTCAGTGACACATATCGGGGGCAGGCGAGATACGCTGAGGCAGCGGCCCTATCCTTGCAAGTTTTGGCCCTGTGCTCAAAAAAACCGCAGGGAGATCGCTCCTATTATACATTCTGCCTCGGCCATCTTGGTAGCGTATATCAAGAGCAAAGAAAATACGCAGAAGCCGAGGCTCTGTACAAGCGAGCACTGGCTGTCGGTGAAAAAGAACTAGGACGCGACAGTTGCGATTTGGTTTGCGGCCTCGTTCAACTCGGCGGCGCATATCGAGAGGATCGGAAATACGCTGAGGCGGAGGCTTCTTACAAGAGATCTTTAGTCATCAGTGAAAAGACACCAGGAAGTGATAGTTCTAATTTGCTTCTTTCCTTGCGACAACTTGCTGAGGTATATCAAGAGCAGGGTAAAAATTCACAGGCCGAATCGCTATACATGAGGGTTTTGGGCATCAGTGAAAAAATTCCAGGACCTGATAGTTCCGAGTTACTTCACTCTCTAAGACAACTTGCCGGTGCATATCAAAAGGAAGGCAAATACGGAGAGGCCGAATCGCTATTTAAGAGGGCGCTAGATATCAGTGAAAAGACTCCAGGACCTGATAATTCCAATCTGCTTCAATCGCTCAAAGACCTCTCCCGAGCCTATAAAGATCAAGGCAACATTGCAGCGGCCGAGCAGCTGTTCAAGGCTGCCATGGCCATCATTGAAAATGACCCGGGGCAGGGTGAATCAAGTTTACCCTTTTATATTACTAATTCTCATCCGACTTCGAACACAAAAAAAAGCGCAGAGGAACTTTGCCAGGAACTTACCATTCGCGAATACATTTCGGGCGTGTGGCAGTGGTTTGTTGGTGGACAAGCCATCTTCTATCCGAACGGAACAGTGACTCTAGGCGGGGTTGCGGGAATGTGGACCGCCGGTCCGAGGCTATTAAGAATAAATTGGAGCAATGGTCATTTCGACACGGTTCGACTGTGCGCAGGCAATCAATTAAGGGGCTTCGGAGGTACCGATTTGAAGGCAAGCTACACTTCATCAGGAGCAGAGGTGTGGGCAAAGAAAATACGTGAACTGAGGACTCCATAAGCCCTCTCGTTGTCTCGCGAATTCACGGTATCGTACCTGCTGTGACCAGTGACGACAGGCTGTCTCCCGAGTATAGATTCGATAATTTCGGGCGGCGAGCTACTTGTAGCGACCTGCAATCATCCCGACGGACCTGCCAGATTTTACGCTCTGCTTATTGAATAATTAGCATGGCACCACCCACGATGACAAAGATTAAGCCAATACCTCCGAATAGGCAGGTCAGAAACCAGAGCTCAAGTGGCTGATCCAGACAAATATCTTCAGGAGACATGGCACGATAAAGTACCGTCACGGAGTCGCCCACTTTGTACATTGGTGGGTTCGAGCTAATCTTGGACGCAGCAGTGATGATCCTATGGTCGGATGTCTCAAACTGAACCACAGGTGTATAGCCTCGCTTCCCCGACGATTTGCGCAACTCCACGACTTTCCCCGGAGAACGCAGACCATTTTTTAGACGGTTTTGCGTACACCAAAAGAAATACCCACCCGGACTTGCAACGACCAGTCCAACCAACAAGAAAATTCCGCCGACCAGCTTCACCATTTCGAATCCCTCACTGCTTAATCGTAGAGTCGAGGCTTCTTTGCCATCACAAAACTTCAGTGAAGCTTCGAGTCTCACTTTCCCCGGACAGTGTCAATCCAAACTGCCAGTTTCATCCGCGCCGCTGACAAGATTGGCTCTATATTCTCTGTCTGTCCATTGATTTTCTTGCTTTCGTGTTCGCATCGCGCACGCCAGTAGCCGCGTACCGGTGATAACCAGACCAACCCTTCCCACCCCGGGGCACCAACAAGCAAAATGTTTACGCAAGGCTGCCAGGAAAAACTTGAATGTCATTCAGTGCCGCGGCTGTCTCTCGGGGTCGTGAGATGATTCAAATAGCGGGGATAGCTGTCGCGTTCGCGATCGAGTCTCCAGTTCGTCAAAGTGTGCTAGCTTTTCCTTCCGTTCAAGAACCGCCTTACTGTTCCGCTCTCCATCAGGAAGGTTTGCGCAAGCCTTTTCAAACCACAGATGCGCGAGTTTTAGCGAAGCCTCATTGCGCAGGAAATACTTCAACTCTTCAAGTGCTTGGCACAATTCAAGAAACATATCGCACATGATAAATTGATCGTTTGTGGTGAAAGCCGCTTTGCCCGCATTGGCGCATTTTTGTAGGTTCTCGGCGAATCCACGAATGGTTGGTGGCAGTGTCTCGAACATGTATGCACTTTTTTGAAAGGCTTTTATAAGAGCGCGAGTTTCCTTATCTGTATCTTCCAGCCTGCCTGTTTCTGCAAGCCGCAGGCAGTAGTCTTCCTGGCAAAACAATTTCGTCTTGTCGGCGGAGGCGACCTTTCTTGCGGCGATTATGTCGCTAAGTGCTTCTTCCAACAACTCGGTTTTTTTTGTTTTATCGGTGATCGATCGAGCCTGATCGAGGTGTACCTCGCTCTGCAATTGCAATAATCGAGCTACCGCATCGGATGATTCAGTTTCAGCAAAACGCCTTGCTCTCTTGCACTCCTGAACTGACTCTTCGTATCTATAATTCTTCTTTAGCCATTTTGCCAAGTCTGTCCAATTAGCGACAAGGAGTTTCGTTATTGCGTCATGTTTGTACATGTATGATGTTGGTGCAAGTTTGCCGCTATTGCGTTCGAGATCTGCAATTTGACTTATTTCGTGACTGATTTCCGTCCGGCGTTCAGCCTCGAAATTCCTGGAGAGAAACGGAATCGACGAAGCCGTTTGAATACGCGAATAGCACATCAGCGACAGCGACACTATGATCACGGCAGCCGCGCAGAAAATGAGACGTGAGTTCAGGTACTTGCGCTTCTTTTCGGGAGCAACGAATTCCACATTCTGCGGGCAAGCGCCGAACCCGTCATTTAGTCGGGCGAGAAGTTCCTCAAAATTAGCCGGCCTCATATCGGGATCTTTAGACAGACAGCGCTCTATGAGTATAGACAGATCACAGTTGAACGGCTCTCCGGCGACGAACGCCGGCAACAAGGGCGGAGGACCGTTGATGTGTTTAAACATTACGTCCATCACGGCTTCACCTTGAAACGGTGGCCTTCCGCTGAGGGCTTCGAACATAGTGCATCCCAGACAATAGATATCTGAACGGCAGTCGACCCTTCCGCCTTTGCACTGTTCAGGACTCATGTACAAAGGGCTTCCGACAATAGTCATCGTCGTTGTCAGCGTTGCTCCATCGATTTGCAACTGACGCACCAAACCGAAGTCGAGCAATACGGCTCGTATACTGCCATCAGGCTCGGGGCACAGGAAAATGTTTGCTGGTTTTATGTCGCGATGAACGATACCTCTCTGGCTGGAATACTTAAGTGCATCGCCAATTTGTGTGAAGATCGAATGAAACTCGACGAGAGAGAGAGGCCCCTTTTCGAGCCGGTCCGACAGAGTAGTTCCTTTGAGAAAATCAACAATTTGATACGGACGCTTTTTTGAGAAACCGTAAGTGTAAAACTTCACTATGTTGGGATGATCAAGCGTAGAGAGAACTTTAGCTTCACGCATAAATCGTTCTGTAGCATCAGGAGAGTCTTTGATTTCCGCAGAGAGAATCTTTATTGCGACATCTCTATCCATGTCGAGCTGATACGCACGAAAGACCTCACCCATACCACCGGAACCGATGGGGCCGATGATTCTGTAATGTCCCTCAATTCCCAACTCTTGTTCTAAGAGACGATTGCAGTCGAGGGTAATGTCTTCTACTATCTGCTCTGTTTCCATGGCCAGGCTGCGCCCTTCCGTGATCTGCCGACCGGCTGGTCTCTCAACCGTCGTCTTTGATTATATGCCCAGTTACGCTTGAGTTCAGTTTTCGCCCTGGCATTATCAAATGTTTGGGCTCTGGCGCGAGTGGATTCGCTCTCTACACCAGCAGGCGTCTAATTGGCTAGGCAAATTTGAGGTGGTTTCTAATTGTCAAAGACTAGCCTCTGCCGAAAAAATAATGAACAGGTTGTCTTTGCATAGCTGAGTCTTGAACGTCGAGAGCTGGACCTTCTTTAGCTGTCTCTGCGCATGGGGAAACAACGCAATGGTGCCCGACTGATTAATGGGAATGCCATCGTCGGGGGCGAAATGCGCAGCGTGCTTGATCACCGCGCCCATTAGCGCTTGTTCTGTTTTTCCGAGCGTGTCACCTGCGACTTGGCTCCAATCTACTTTTAGATTCTCCGGCACCTGCAATTTCAGCTCAAGCTCATATTCCAGCGCGCTATCCGCCAGCGACTTTCTCGGGAGTATCTTGTAGCTGACTTGCCCCGCCCCGTTGATGTGTCCCGTGGCGGACCATGGATGTTGCCGCCACTCCCCTTTGAAGCGAGTCAAAGACAGCTGGAGTCGTTCTACCGTGCCAATCGCTTTGATATCAGTTTCGCCGGAAACGGTTACTTTGTTGTCCGCAGAAAATTTGATGTTCGAAATCGATGGATGATCGATTTCAACTTCATCTACACTCAAGTTCCGGTACCGCCAACGGCGGTCCGCCAGGATGCTTTTGTGAATATCGAATTTTCGTTGCGCTGGTAATTCAGATTTAATCGTATCTACAATTCGGGAGCATGGCAAAATCAGTCGGCATTCTCGTAATGTTGCATGCATGGTGGTTTTGGAGCCGGTTAGATCGACGCCGCCAATGGTTAGAGGAACGCCCTGTAGCCCCGGTGGATTCTGCGGGGTGTCCACTGAAACGGTTAACGCGCTGTGCAGGTCGATGCGATCGCCTGTAATCTTGAAAGCTGCGTTTCCTTTGACTTTGCGGAAAATGAGTTCCTGCTCACCGCTCTTCACTTCGATGGATGAGGCATTTACGGTGAGAGGCAATGTATCGAGCTGTAGACCTTCAGATTCCCGCAGATCAAAATGAACATCACGGTTTAGCGTCATCGATGAGTTCTGCAATGATGCAGTAACTGTGCGTCCGTGTGATTGCCAGGAAAACCTTGTTGGCACGACAGTGCCTTTCTGGAGAACCACCGTCAGTCCCTCTGTGCCGGAAATAGTTACCGGGCCGGTGGCTGCATCGGCGAAGGTGAATTCGATGGTGCTTTCGGGTCTACGAATCTGCCATTGTACGTTGCGGGCATGAATGCCTTCCTTCGTCACAATGCTAAAGTCCTCCGCACTGTCGGCGCGGTTCATGGTGATTCGGGCATCGGTCATTTCCGGAAGAAGAGCCGAGAAGTTGCGTCCGGCAGTCTGACTTCGCAGTGAAGCCCTCTCAACATGCACATCTCCGTTCAGCGCAAAGTCTACAGGCTCTTGGTCAATGTGCTTAGTTACTTTGCAATTTGCTATTTGCAAAGTACATTTGTCTCCAGCAATAATTCCATTGTGCAAAGTACACTGAAACTTTGAAAGCTCGATTCGCGATGGTGAATCGGTCTTCGTATCGGGATTCCATCGCATCGTCAATATGTCGCGCAGGCGCTGCGCAGTAAATGTCATTGCAATACTTGCCGAAGCAGCCTTGATCTCCAATGCGCTGTTTTGGCGTTCAGTCTCGGCGGGAGACGTGTTTTTCGTGATCGGGTCTGTTCCCCCGTCAGATTCGGTCTTTCTCTTGACTTTGGCTACACCACCGGGTTGTTCGGTTTGTCGGCGGGGCTCGCCGGTGTTCGGTTCTGGTAGCGCATGGTGGTTTTTGCTGCCCGAGTCCGCTCCTGAACGGCAAACAAAATTCTTCAAATTTAGATTCGCCCGGCACAAACCCGTGTAATTGAGTTGTTCATCGCATTGGATGTTTTCAAACGCCACAACCGATTTGTCTCCAATTTCTCCCTGCAATGTTTTCATCTCAAGTAGTTGTCCCGATTTAAGGACGAAGGTTGCTTTCTTGATGACCAAATCGTCCAGTAAATCTTTAACGTTTGAGGTCGCTGTCTCGGATTCTTTTTGTTGCAAAAGTTGCAATAAGAAGGCCGCAATCGTGCGTCCAAGATCGACATCTGCGGATGCTTTGCCGCTTTCAATGGAGAGCGTTTGAGGCATCTGGACTCCGGCTACAAAGAGAGTTTTGGTTGTTGTTAGCTGCCCGTTAGCCTGCCCGGTGCTGATATTTGTGGAATTGGTTACCGGAAGGTTTAGTGCGATAGTAAAGCTGGCGTTAGCAGGAATTTCTAATGGGAAATTTCGAAAGGAGTATCTTCCAGCTTTCAATTTTCCCTCGGCTTCAATTTCGACATGACCGGTTATGGCAGCCAATCGCTGAAATGTCGGGTCGCTAATCTTCACTGAGATTTCAGCGGGAACTGATTGCCTTGTCGTAGTACATCCACCGCATCCTGTTTGGGCAAGACATATTGCAAATGCAATTAGGATTACCGGCATTTGACCATGACGTCGAAGTCCTGGTGTATTTAATCTCATCTGGTTCCTCAATCTCTGTAACTAGCGCTCAGCGATCCTTACATCTCCAAAATACATTGTGCGCTCTGTCACGGCTGAGGGGTGATTTTGCCACCACCATTTATAAATGCCAATTTTGAGGTAACTCGCATCATCATCCGGCCAGGCGTTCACCGTTCCATTGGCGTTAAAAACAATCTTGTTGGCGACCCTGGAATAATCGTCGGTGCTATGAATAGTCACTTTCAGAGCGCTTCCCTGTGGTGTGGCGATTACCCTCATTGATTCAGTGGATGGTGCCTGGACCATCAGTTTTGGATCGAGCCCGGTTTCAAAATGTGTCGCGTATAGTATCTGTTGTCCAATTGCCTGCGGAATCGCAATGACCGCGGAGCCATATAGAATTCCGGCAATTGCCAAAAGTTTTTTTCTCATTGGATCCATCCTTCACCGATCGAGACATTACCTTCGTCGGGATTCATGTACTGTACATATTGGTGAACACGAATTGGCGGATCCATTTCACTTGTCGGTAGATTGTTTGCAACGATCCATCTAAGAGCACCTTCAAATTGGTGAGTGAAATCGGTCTGCAGCCACTGGTAGCAATCAAGTTCCGGTGAACAACTGCTCAGTGGGAATGCCAGTCGCCAGGCTCTCCGTTGAACTCAATGTGGTAAACCGAAGCTATAATAAATCAAGCAAAACGCGGCCAGAATAATGGAGCCAGGATGAATTTCTGAGAATCTACCGGAAAGTACTTTGAACAAAGGGTGCAAGATAAGTCCGGCGGTGAGCCCGTTTGCGATGTTGTAGCTGAATATGATGATGATGATAGTGGTGAAGGCGGGCACCGATTCGGTGAGATCTTCAAGATCAATTTTGGTGATTGAGCCCATCATCAATAATCCCACCGCCATCAAGGCCGGTGCATAGGCAAATTTCAGATGCTGCAGCGGTTCCACCAGCGGAATGAAAAACAGACTGACTGCGAACAACATTGCCACAACAAACGCTGTCAGCCCGGTGCGAGCGCCCTCTTTAATTCCTGCAGCAGATTCAATGAATGCACCGCTTGTAGACGAGCCGATCATGGCGCTAAACGTGCAGGCTGCAGCGTCTACGATCATTGGCTTTTCCACTTCGGGAAAATTGCCATGCTCATCCAGCATATTTCCAGCCGATCCCACACCGACTAGAGTTCCGAGGGTGTCCAGGAAACTCATCAAAAAAAGCGTCAGTAATATTGGAATGTATTTGACCTGCAAAATTCCAGGAACATCCATGTGCATCGCAAGGGGAGCCAGTGTATAAGCCCCCTGAAACGGAATGTCGAATATTTTTGTGGGCAGAGCCGCTTTGCCCGCCAGTACACCGAGCCCTGCCGTGACGACAATGCCGATCAGAATCGCGCCCCGCACTTTTCTCTGCATCAAAGCGGTAATGATAATGAATCCGAGGATCGCCAGCTGTACCTCCGGCAAGTGGAAATCTCCTATCTTTACTGGAACCTCGGGGCTTCGCAACAAACCTTCCGGACCTGGCAGTGTGAGGGCAACGGCTTTCATTCCCTGCGCGCCACTGACCACGATGCCCGTTTCGTACAGTCCGATGAAAGTGAGAAATAAGCCTATTCCAGCGGCGAAGCTCTGCTTGAGACTATATGAAATGGAGTTTGCCAGCCAGGGGCGAATACGCACAAACGCCAGTAATGCAAATAGCAATCCGCTTATGAATACCGCTCCGAGGCGCTGTTGCCAGCTTATTCCCATTGCCGCCAGACCAAAAGCAATGAAGGCGTTTTCGCCCATGTAAGGAGCCACGGCTAGCGGCAAGTTAGCGTAAAACGCCATAAACAAGCAGCCGAAAATGGAAGTAATAATTGTCGCAACAGTCATCGGTTCGACGGGAAATCCTGCAAAACTTAGAATTGCCGGATTGACTACAATGATATAGGCCATCGTCACGAACGTTGTCATGCCGCCAATTAGCTCAGTTTTGATCGTACTGCCACGTTCGCTGATCTTGAAAAACCGGTCAAGGAACTGCTGCACGAATTACCTCTTTGCTGGTGAAAAATAACTGCGTATCGCTGCCACCATTGAGCCTAATACAAACAAAATGAAACAGCAAACACCCAGCGTAAAAGAAAGTGGCTCATAGCGGAAGACAACACTATGGGCGCCCTGGGGAACGCGGACCGCGCGAAAGGCATAGTTGGCTCGCAGAATTGGTGTCTCCACTCCATCGAGGAAAGCCTTCCAGCCTGGATAAAAGACATCTGTCAATACGAGGAAACCGGGGGCGCTGGCAGTAAAGCGCGTATGCACTTCATTGGGGCCGCGTTGATCGAGCTTTGCAAGCGTGAACGCATCTAGATCGAGATTGCTCGGCGGTACCGGTAGTGCTAGCGGTGCGGTTGTCGAATCTACGCCCGATGAGTCGGAAGTGCGCTCGGTGAGGGCGGGAGTCACCGGCGGCAAATGAGTTGCATCGCTGCGGGCTTCGTTCAACATCTTTCCGTTGTGTACTTTTTCAGCTGTCTTATTTTCCTGCGCGGCTTGAGCAATCGCCAGCTTCAGTAAGTCATCTTGTTGCGAGTCGGAATTGTGGTCGACAGTGGTGCCGTTGGGTTCGATGATTGCCTCTCGATGTGGGGCGAATTTTGCAGACTTCAAATATGTGAGTGCCTGCTCTGCGCCTAGAACCAATTTTGATTGATAAACGACATATGCTCGGGGCATCGCACGCGGGTTTTCATAAAGCCGAATATGGCCGGTCTCTTCTTTTAGTAGTCGTGGTTGCAAGTTGTCTACGGTGGTATCTGCTTCTGGGGTAAAAGTAGCAATGTTCACCGTTTTGTTCTTATGTTCAACTTCAGTGCACTGCGAAGGAACAATGAATTCGTTGGTATTCTTGTCGAACACTTGCAGACCGAAGGTCAATTGCTCTTGCTTCGCCACGAGTTCTGGAGGAACGGGCAGCTGAAAGTGTTGCGATGTTTTTACCGGAGTTTGATCGCCAAACCAGATGACATTGCCGCGAGCGTCAAAAAGCACAGGAGCGTAGGTGTAGGGCGACTCTTCATCTGGATTTAGTTTCGGCCTTTCTGCTTGCGGGATCTGGCGCCAGTTGAGGTCGCCACTGGCGGCGGTGCCCCGGGAGGAGAGCGTCGCACTGTCTAATACCAGATGGTTGCTGAAGTTGATTGCGGTTTTGCCATCAACTACGCATTGGGCGGCGGGCTCCTTAACTCCCTTCAGAGAGACAGGGAGTTGCGACAGGAGATATCTGGCTGATGTGACGCTCAAAAGTGGTGATATTGATGTCTCAAAGTTCTGGTTGAACAAGTCAACGCGGGCTCCGCAAGCCTTGATGAGGTTGAGATATCTTCGCGGGAAAAGAGGATTGTGGACCTGCACGTCTTGAATTCCGTAGACGGCATTAGTGCCGGCGCGAAAGATGTGTTCGCTAGTTGATACTGTGCGCCAGTTTGGATCTTGTAACTCCGCCAACGGCGCTACGAGTGGATAATTAAATGATGGTTGTTTTGGTAATGAATTTCTTGCAACCGAAGCGACGCTTATAAATGCTGGAATTAGCACCAGTGATGCTATCAGTGCCTTGGGAAGGCGATTGCGCAGAACGCAGGATAGCGTTGCCAGCACAAGCACCACCACTGCACAGATGACATCTTTTTTCCAAGCTATGGAATTGAATGCCGGCGCAGGAAGCATCAGATCGAATGAACAGAGGCGAAACCAATCAGCGTTATGTTGCAGGAGCCACGGTATTGAAAGAGCTGCCAGGGTGGAGCAAGCTAATAGTTTTAGCGGAAGCGCTCTGCTTTTACTTGCCAGTGCAGAGGCTAAGTCAGTTCCGGGGAAGCTCGTGGAAGAACCGTATCCACCTGGCTTGCCGGCGTGATCAGGAGCAATCGCAGCGAAAGTTGAGGTCGAAATCGCTTCCGGATCATCGCTACCGGCTGTATGCTTGCCGGGTGACTTGTCTTCTTCTCGAAAGAGTTCTGAAAGTCCAAATGCAGCCAGCAGTGGGCAAACCAGCAGTAGAACCGGTAAGCAGTATCGCGTGATAATGGTTGTTAGTGGCGGGTGCATGAACAGATACTCGAGCTGCCCCAGCTGCGAAGTGAGCAAGAATGCCACTATAGCCAGTATCAGTAGTGAGAGAGACTCTGTTCTGCTCTTCGATGTTTTTCGAAATGGTGCCAGCAAAGCCAGCGGTATAAACATCGCGGTGACAATGCCGGTAAAGGGGCTAGCCGCACCAGATGAGGGGTTTAGCAGGTGTTGCACGATGCCTGGCCATGGCACATGGGCTGAGCAAACTGAGGTGTACTTATAAGTTTCGCTGTTAGCCAGGTATTCGACAAAAGGAAAGAGAACCGGAGCGGTCAGTGCCAGTGCCGAGATACCTGCAATCATGAGTCCGCGGCAGAAGATGAAAAATCTAGTGAGGTCTCCAAGGGTGCGACTGGCGTCCAATTGAATCATGCAAAACATGAGAAAGCTGCCGAAAGTAATTCCAAAGAATGCTGATTCGGGATGCCCGCTAAGAATTAGAAATGCAGAGCCCGCGCCTGCCAATACATACGAGGTCGTTGTTTGCAGACGGGCGGCGCGAGCGAATAACAAGAAAGTCAGTGGAAAGATGCAACTAGCACTTCCAAGGTTCAGCTCCAGATACCAGAAGTTGAATGGACAAAAGGTGTACATAAGAGCCGCAAATAGCGACGGAATACGCTCCAAACGAAGGAAGCGCGCCAGGGCATAAGTCGATACTGCGCACAAGGCTAGCTCGCCGAAGAGCATCCAATTCCACATCTGAATGCTCGGGTTTAAATTAAAGAGTATTCGAAGCGGTGAAAAAGCCGATGATTGGATATCTCCTGTGAGAGGCGCGCCAAATCCGCTGTATGGATTCCAGAGCGGAAGATAACCTTTTTGAAAAAGTTTGGCCACAAGAAAATAGCTTGGCGCGAAAAGTTGAATCAGCGAGGGATCATAGAGTGAAGACGTGCCCTGCCGAAATGAATGAAAGAGTGAGTCCCACTCGGGGAGCAAGGCGATTCGCGAAACTGATTGTCCGATGAGTATTGTTTTACTAAAACAAGTGCTGAGAATTACAAGAAGACTTGCAACGCAACTTGCTTCCAGAACTGTTGCCGATAGCCTGCTGGATCGTTGTGGTAGCGTTGGTTGCTGGCTAATTCCTTCAGAACTGCCAATGGTTCTTGATGGCGTAATGCTCTCGCGGACAATTTCGGGGGCTGCCGATTTCATACAACGGAGTCCGGATTTTTTGACCTTTCTTCTTCAGTGGTTTCAACGGGCATTGCCGGAAAATCGGTGAACTCTTTGGACAACTTGCGCACACCAGTCTGGTCTCTGGTCTCAGGAGTTATATAATCCGCCACGATATATGTGGGGCGTGCGCGCACTTCGTCAAGCACTTTTGATAGATAAACGCCGATCATTCCCGCGCAGACGATCTGCAAACCGGTGAAGATTGCACAGATAGAAACGACCGCGACTATTATCTCAGCATTGGCGGGCATACCGCCTCGAGCCACGGCCCATGCAATCAGACCGAGTAAACCCAGGGCCAGCAGGGTGCCACCAACTGCCGGCAGTACCAGCAGCGGGGCCGAGCTGAACGCCAGTAATCCGTCCATGGCCAACTGAATTAGTTTCTTAAGGGTATAGGTGCTTTCTCCAACCTCGCGTGCTCCACGGTCGATTGGAATGCCAATTTGTCTGAATCCCAGCCATGGAATCTGCCCGCGCAGAAAACGGGTTTTCTCGGGCATCTTGTTCAGGGCTTCGATTACCCGCCGGTCCATAAGCCTGAAGTCGCCGGTATCCCAGGGAATCTGGATTGAGGAGACTGCGCCCAGAATGCGATAAAACAAAAATGCAGAGAGCCGTTTTGACAAGCGGTCACGGCGGCTGGAGCGCTGAGCGTAAACTACGTCGTAGCCGGCGCGCCAGTACTTGAGCATCTCTGGAATGAGTTCCGGAGGGTCCTGGAGATCGGAATCGATGTTGACGATGGCTCGACCAACGGTGTGGTCTAGTCCCGCCGAAATGGCTGCTTGCTGGCCAAAATTGCGCGACAACACTACCAGCTTTACCTTGTCTACTTCATTTGCCAGCTGAAGCAGCGCCTTGCTTGTTTCAGTTCGGCTACCGTCATTCACAAAGACCACCTCATAGGTGATCTCCAGCGGTGAAAATACCTTATAGAGCCGCTCAAGTAGAAGCACTAGATTTCTCGGGTGCTCGTTATAGACGGCAACTACTATCGAAAGGTCGACAATCATGAATACGCTTTCCGACTATGTGACCGGATCTCTCAACAACACTCAAATTGTCCTTCGTAACAATGGTTTCGGTCAACTGCGCTAAATCCGGCTTCGTTACAGCATAAGCTAATTTTAGTCCGGTCGAAACCTTGAGGACACATGAATGACAGCTGTTTTAGTTCAGATTAATCTGTTTGAGCCATTCCCAGGTTTTCTTAATTCCCTCTTCCAGTCCCACTTCCGGCTGCCAGCTTAGATATTGCTTAGCTCGCGAGATATCTAATACATTTGCTGAAACGTCGGCTGAACGTGATGGGTGGTATTTAACATCTACCGGCTGATCCGCCACGGAGCGAATGCAGTTGACTATCTCGTTTAGAGAGAAGCCCTGTCCTTTGCCAATATTGAACACTCTGGGCTCGTCTTCAGACGGGCAGTATTCAGCAGCCCTCAGTAAAGCCCGGGCCGCATCTTGAATGTAAAGATAATCACGTACTACTTCCCCGTCTCCCCATATATTGATCGGTTTGCCCTGGCGCACATTGCCCAGAAAAACGGCCACGGCTCCCTGCTTTGCACCGGGGTTCTGCAATTCGCCGTAGGGATTCGACAATCGAGCCACTATATAGTCGAGGTTATAGAGTCGATAGTAGAGGTGAAGGTATTTTTCGATGGCAAGCTTAGTGATACCGTACGAACAAATCGGCTCAGTCGGATGTTGCTCAGCAATTGGCAAAGACTGTGGCACACCATATACGGTGCCACCGGAGGAAATGAAGACTACTTTCTTGATGCGGTGCTGGCAGCACGATTGTAACAATTGAAGGCTGTCGATAACGTTCGATCTAACGTCGAACTGCGGATCTTCGTTCGACGTGGCCGGCAGCGTGGTGTAAGCGAGGTGAAAGATCCAATCCATTCCCTTAACGGCCTCGTCCACTTCTCCATGATTGGCGAAGTCGCCATATAGATAGGTAACCTTCGGGTCGGGCTTTCGATAGCGACCGGGATATCGGTCGAAGCTGGTAACTTTGTGTCCTTCTGCAATCAACGCATCGGCCAGATTAGTCCCGATAAAACCGTTGCCGCCAATGATGAGTGCCTTCATGTACCCCGCCTCTCCTCTGTCAACTCAAGTGTCACCTGTGGCTTGTCGGCCGACAGTTTATTGTCTCATGCCTCTGCAAGTACAGCTCTTCTGCGCCCGCTCCAATGGATGCCATTGTTTGCCTTTGCATCTGATTCAGTGCCATTTCCTGCAACGATCTTCATTAGATCAATGAGTAACCTCGATCACTTTCAGATCTGTCAATCTCTCTTTGCCTCCTCTAAATGGTCCAGTGGTGAGAACCATGCTTATCTATGAAGCTGTACTGGCTTGGTTGGATTTCGCGCCTTGCATATATCCTTCAGTTCGATTGTACTGCGCTACTGCCAGAACATTGTGGTATACCTCTTCGATATCGTCCACCATCTCTGGAACTGTGCGCTCCCGCTTGATGTTCTGTCGCAACTGTGCCAGAAGCGAGCGATCGTTGTGAAGGCGTAGCAATTGCTCAAATAACGAATCTACGTTGTTTAACTCGAAGAGCAAACCGTTTTGCTCGTGCTGAATAAGCTCTGCCATTCCGCCCAGATTGGTCACTATAAGGGGCGTTCGGGTAGCCAGCGATGATTGAATCACCAGCGGAGTGTTCTCGTACCAGCGTGATGGCACCACTAGAACGTCGAGTTGTTGCAATACACTTCCCAACCGGTCGTTGGGGAATGTGCCGCGAAAATGTATTCGTGCGCTATGCCGGCCCCGGGAAGCTTGCTGCAATAGCTTGCCACCGAAGTCGGGAAACTGTTCGACATCGCCGTAAATACTCAGTTCAGCATTTGTGTCGGGCGGAAGTTTATTGAAGGCGTCAATCAAGAGGTCCGGGCCTTTGTGTTCGAATAACGTACCAATGAACCCCACTCTCAAGGTTGGTGATTCTTCTTTCTCACTGTGAATTTCCAATGGCGCGGTGTCGATGCCGAACGGTACGAGGCTAATCATGTTTGCGTTGATGCCGTTTTCGATGAATATGTCGCGCATGAGCCTCGTTGGCACCATAATCGCTCTAAACCGATTAGCCGCGTCTTTCAGCACCTCAGGCCGGCGTACGGTTGCGCTGGCAGCCGCCGGCCACTTTGATTTTGCATAGAGTTCATGTAAAACGGAGCCTGCTAATTTCCCCACCGGACCTGTGCATTCGATTATTTTTCCGGCAGCGGGAAAGCGATTTGCCACCGCTTCAAGTAGTTCTTTCTTCGGTGGTATCAGATGTGGTGTGTAGCAGGAAAGGCAGTTTTTGCCGCCTTCTCCCGGACCACGGCAGACTGAACCATCTGGACGTTTTAGCTGAACGACAGGGCAGACAAACCAGAAATCGGTGGCGGAAAATACCGCTGGAATGCTCTTCTCTACCGCAGCATCAATGATCGACGCTGACAGATTCTGTGCGTGAAAAACATGCATGAGGTCTGGTTGAAATTCGCTGAGCAAGGAGTCGACATGCTCTTTTATCGCAGGATGATGAAATTCATGTTCAAACGAGTAACCCTTCAGTCGCAGCGATTCGCCCACGATGCGCACGGGAATTCCCTGAAATTCAATGTCGCGCCACATTGGCCCGCAGGCATGCCTCGCGTCGATGTCTGGCGGTTCAGCCGTCAGGACCTTCACTTCGTAGCGACGTCGCTGCAGTTCTTGCGCAACCTTGAGGGTGAGAACCTCGGTTCCCGCTTTATGATCCGGAAAAAATTTATGGACTGTAAGTAGAACTCTTCTCATTTTTGTCCGGGCGGACCTTGCGATGCAGTCGGATGCGTAAACGGGAATAAGCCATGCGGCCGCGGATACCTCGAGTAATCTTTCCTGGAGGGACCAAACGACCAGAACGTTCATAATAGATCGTGCTTGGGAACTTGTCCCCCGATTAATTACACAATTGAGGTCGGGGGCGTGCCCAATTTCATCACTTAAGGATGGGCTCGTGCGCGCACAGAACGCAATAGCGACTTCTCGCAAAGGCTTCTCTCTGCGCAACCTTGAAGGATGTGAAGGGCTAAAAAATTTGTTCGTTACCTGCCGGCCCTGTCGCAAACGATTCGGCTGCACAGATTCGCATAAAGACAAAGGAAAACCCTGAAGCCTCTCATCGCTCGACTGCTCCGGTTTGCGGGGCTAAGATCGGCCTATGAAAAAATGCGTACCGCGCATTTTTTCTCTTAGCAACCAAATCCCGAACCGCCCTGAAATTGGGGAATTATCTGGCGACAATTGTAAAAAATTATGCGTATTACGCATAATTTCATAGGGATAGAGACACCTATGGTCCCCATCTGCTGTTCCGGGTCGACAAGAGATCCCCGCAAATCGAAGAGAGTCGAGCTGCCAAGCAGCGCTCTTCGACAGACAAGTAAAACGTATTTCAAACAGATAACAAGTAGCAACGATAGAATGGGTTGCTTGTTCCGGGGATTTCCCGTGATGGTTTCCTGGTCCGTCCCCGGAGCTGCGTCAAGGTTAATTGTGATTTATGCGTGTTTGCCTGATTTCCAGAGAGTATCCGCCCGAAACAGGCTTTGGCGGTATTGCTACGTTTGTGCGCCATCTTGCGCACGGGCTCAAAGAACTCGGTCATGAAGTGGAAGTGGTTTCGCTTGCCAAGGAACA
The DNA here is from genome assembly GCA_021732565.1 of Candidatus Obscuribacterales bacterium. Lineage (GTDB taxonomy): Bacteria > Cyanobacteriota > Vampirovibrionia > Obscuribacterales > Obscuribacteraceae > JAKFUT01. The sequence continues at coordinate 10,942 of JAKFUT010000095.1, read as the reverse complement.
GGAACGTCGAGTAGAAGACGACGGCGTAATTGTTCATCGTGTTTTGCCGTTCAAGATAGACGGCGAACTCGACAAGGTAAATCGATGCATGCCGTATAGCAGATATGTAATGCTCACTACCATTGCGCTGTGGCGAAAGTTCTATCAGCTTCACCGAGAGCGACCATTTGATGTCGCTGATTCGCCGGAACTTCTGGCGGAATCCCTTTATGCTTCGGTATTAAGGGTGGTGCCGCTGGTGATCCGGCTATATACTCCTCATTCCAAGTTTATGGCCGAGAATCTGCATAATACGGCGGCCACGTTTGATCACATGTTCGTGGCCATGCTCGAGCGGCTAGCGATGACTTCTGCGGACGTGCTTACTTCTCCAAGTGTTGATCTAGCTGAGTTTGTGTCGGCGGATCTCAACTATCCAATCTCCAATATTCATATTATTCAGAATCCCATCGATCCGGTGGAATTTAGCCCATCCGGCCCCAGGGCTATTGGGGAGAATGGCAAGAAAAACGTACTCTTTGTGGGACGGCTTGAAGAACGCAAAGGCATACAATTTTTGATTGATGCCGTGCCCGAGGTAATGCGGCAATGCCCCGACGCACATTTTGTCGTCATTGGTGATGATACTGTAAATGCATCCGGCGGTCAGCGTTCGGTCCTGGCGGATCTGAGGACTGCGCTTCATCGGTCTGATTGTTTGCGGCACGTTACCTTTATACCTCGCATTCCGCTCACCGAATTACCTGCATATTACAGGTCTGCAGACGTTAGCGTCATACCCTCGCTCTACGATAACTCGCCATATACTTGCCTTGAAGCCATGGCATGCGGACGTGCGGTTGTGGGCACCAGCGGCGGTGGTACTCCGGAGTATGTTGGCGATGCCGGTATAATCGTGCCGCCACGCGACTCGAGCGCTCTGGCACAATCTATCGTGAAACTGTTGAAAGATGCGAATTATCGGCAACGTCTGGGAACGAGTGCGCGAACCAGAGTTCTGGAAAAATTTCAGCGCAAGAAGATTGCTGAAGAGACTGTTCGCCTCTATGAACTGGCGGCGGAACGATTCAAAGCCAGCCGCAAGGTCCTTTACCTGAGAAATCCCGACGAGGCGCTGCCCGACGCAGCCGTAATGCTTTATTGTTTCGATCGCATGTTATACAACTTGCTCTATCAAGAATCGTGGAGATTTCGGCTGAGTTACTGGTGGCATCATGCTGCGCATCGTCCGAGGTTATTGGCAGCGAAAATACTCTTGGCAGGAATTCGAGTGTCGCTGAAGCTCGTGGGGATGAAGGGGCGCAGTCCTGCCGTAGTGAAATGGCTCGAGCAGAAAGTGAGCGCAGGAAAGGAAGACCCGCTGGCAGTTATTCGCGCATCGGCGGAGCTACCAGAGGTAGTGTCTTTCAGCGGAGGTAAATGATATGTCGACCACGGCGCAGCGCGAACGTGGCGATTCCACTCTTTCGGACAGGTACCGGGCAGAGTCGATCGAATCTCCGCAGTCTGAGCAAAGGTCCGCGCGAATTTGGGTGGTATCTCTTTTCTCTACCTTTGCGTTTGCATTGTTGCTGAGACTGAGCTTTAACCTGTGGATTCCCCATGTAAACAACTTTGCTGCCTGTGACGCATACGAATACATTCAAAATGCTCGGGCTTTATCGACGCTCGCCGGTGCCTCGCCCGGTTTTCTTCAGGACTGTTTGACCTGCCTTTGCGGTACCGCAAATCAATATACAGCGCAATCGGTTCAAAGCAATTTTGCAGCGATGAAAGATTTCGCCATTTCTGGTCCGTCGTTTCCTGTATATCTGGCACTGAGTTTGTTTGTTAGCGGCGCTGCTCAGTTGCCTGATTATGCTGCATGGCCTCAGTTGCTAACCGGGCAGTCGATTCTGTCTGCTTTGATGTGTGTGTTTATTGCTCTCACCACTAAAGAATGCTTTGATCGGCGAACCGGAATTGTTGCAGGAATTTTTGCTGCGCTTTACCCCGGTTTCATTGTGGCGTCAGGCCGATTATATTGCGAATCTTTTGCCTGCACTTTGTTAACCATGCTTTGCTGGCTGGTGGTGCGGGGCTTTCGTAAGGGTGGCAATTCACTAATGCTCATTTTCTTGAGCGGATTCTTTATGGGAACTCTTCAGCTCGCTCGGTCGGTTATGGCCGCGCTGTCGCTGGTTCTTATTCCGCTCACTGCAATTCAAGTATTCAATAAGAGTTCAGCAAGTTCGGGCAAACATTCCGGTGCTCGACCTGACGACGGAAAACATTCCGCAGTCCAAAGCCATCACAACACTGGCGCTACAGCAGGAAGCACAGTCGGCGCAGGTTCGGCGGACAAGTTGCCCTGCCACGGATCACAGCTAGAGAGCACCGTGATCGAGTCTGAATCTTGCGATCGCCCTGGCTCAGCAGCTTCAGGAACTCAGCACAGTGAGGTTGCAGTGCCGGTTGGCTCAATTAAAGTGCATCATTATCGATTGTTCCGGGAAGGTAAAGGCAGAGTTCTGGCTGCCTTAATTGTTTTGGCGTTAGGGTTTGCGGTGCCGGCGGCACCCTGGTTGTGCTTCCAGAAGCTTGCCTTTGGTGGCGGAGGTCTGGTTGTAGATCGCGTGGGGCGCTATAACTTCTTCGTTGGTAACAATAGCGACATCGGAGGGTGGCTCTCGTATCCATATCCGGATGGCAGAGGAGTTGAATCACAAGGCTTTTCGCAACTCTTTCAATTTGCCGTAGGCAGGAGTCCGGAACGCTGGATTAAGCTCATGATGGACAAGCCTGCTCGATTGTTCAAGTTTCCCTGGAACGATTTCAAAACTGCCATCGGGCCATTTGACCATACCAGTCAAGTAACCTTCCATCAGATACTCTTCGCGTTGGCAGCAGCAGGGCTTGCTTTTGGAAGTTTGCGCTATTTGCAGCTTCCCGGTCGCAGACCCGATCAGGATGCAACCGATCGCGCACAGATTTACGGACGACTTTTCTTGCTCGGTTTGTTTGCCTTTCACTGCATCTACTTCTTGTTTATCACTGTGCCCAGATACAATCTGACCGCTATTCCCGTAGTCATTACGTTTGCCGCGGCAGGCTGTTGCGCATTACTTCAGCAACTGAAGTCCAAAAGCACTCGCTCCTCAACGCTCGCTCTGGCAGGGTTTTGTTGTGCGATGGCCGTGCTGCTCTGGTCGCCCGTTGTGGCACTATTGTGTGAAGTGTTTCCGGGCATGTCACTAACTGCGGTGCTCATTCTCAGCTGTGTGCTAAAAGTCATTTGTTTGTCTACAATCACTTCTGTTGCTATTTCTTTGATATCAAGACTCGACTCGGTACATCGCGATGCGGCCAGGCTTCAGGCCGGGCTGTTGGCTCTGATTCTTGCGCCGGTATTGTGTTTTCCTGTTCGGGCGAACGGGCGATGGTATGAGTGGTCCGCCAATCTAAGTGTTGCTCGGGGAGCAGTTCGACAAACTCTTCGCGTTCCTTGTGGAGACGATAGACTGACGCATAGAGATCTGTACGTTATTTTCGACACCGATGGCGTAAAGCAATTCGCGGACGGATTGTCTGTAAGAGTAAACGGAATCAGTTTAAGAGAACAGCCCGTTATACCGGGCATAGCTCTAGCGGAAACGTTCGATCGAGTTCTGGAGATTACGCCCGGTGTCTACCAGCGTGAAGGCGAGCGCCAGTGGGATTCACTTGCTGAAGGAGCGGCGCGGGGTAATTTGGATTTACGGCAGTGGTCAATGATTTTGGTGCCTCGGGAGTTTGTCGCAGCTGCCTGTCGCCGCGCGGCAGAAGAGCATCAGAGCTTTGTAGAATTCAAAGTTGACCTGGCCAACAGCAGTGCTCAACCAATTAAGCTATTTGGTTCCTATCAGCAAAGCGTGAAGGAGCGCTCTATTCCGAGTGTGGCTGTCTCTTCTTGGGAAAAATGCTTCTATGGAGTCGAGAATCCGGCCGGTTTGACTGATACCAGATATGATATCAAAGTTCCCTCACAGCACGTTGAATTCAGCACCAGCGATCTATCAGATGAGGCGGGACTCCAAACCGGATGTTTTAATATTGCCATGTTGCTGGCTCCGCCCCGAGCTAATGGAGTTCTGCCGAACAATTTGCCAGGTTCATCGGCGGCGTCGGAGGGCTTGGCAGATTCTGCTGCTGCGCACACCAGGCTTGTGTCGTGTTCCCCCCTGCCTGATACCACTCTCAGTGCCGAGCGCCGCGAAGTGTGCGATGTGAAAGTGAAGGCTCCACCGGTGGGTGATGGTGGTTCCGCTGTGCTTGTGGCACGGCTGCGCGGAAAGATTCGAACTAGTGCCGGGGATGTTACCGGTTCGGTTTTAATCTCTTCAGAGTATGCAGACCCCACCACTTTGTTGGTATACAAGTCGCCGTGGGGACCGCGCTGTCAGCGCCCCTCCATGACTTGGCAGGAGTTCGAGGTTGTTGTGCCACTGCCCGCAAAATTGAATGGCCGATCATCTGCGCGATTTGGAATAAATCTCTCCTGCGCCGATCCTGACTTCGGCTACAAAAATGTCTATCACAAATTGCAAGGAAACGTGGCGTTTTCGGATCTGCGTCTTGAGGTGTTCGAGCTTCCGGGAAATCCGTTGGGCTTGGGCCACCTTGTGTACTAGTTAGGAGCTTTCATGTTAACAAAGTATGGACCGATCACCATTCATCAAAGTGGCACAGCAGCAAAACAATTGGCCGCCACTCCAACACCCGTTGTAGCTGCTACTAGCCGTATAGTGCATTCCCTTGAGAATGTGCGGCTATCAATGCATGTGGAACGCTTCGAATCACTGGAGCGATTATCTGCAAACATCAAATGCATTACGCGCTTTCCGGAGTACGGATATGAGCTTAAGCACAACGCTCCATGTGAGATGCGAATCGGTCAGACCCACGGCGCAGCAGTTGTGCAAGCAACGTGCATTTGCGTCGATTTTGAAGATGTGCACGACACACAGATGGAAGTTGAGTACTTGCTGGAAGAAGAATCGCTGGCAAAGATAGTGGTTCCCATTAAGTTTCCATCGATGCCCCGGCCGGAGCTAGAGCTATGATAGAGCTGGCGAAGGTTTGTCCACGTTGGACCGGTTCTGAACAATTGAGAAGCGCGAGAAAATGGCATGCCCGAATTTATGGACAACGGTTGTTCCCTGAACTCAAGACCGACGCACAGTCCAGGAAGCCTTCACCGCATCGCCGATAGTGGCAGACTTAGTCAACTCAGCACGATTTCGTTCAAGAACGTCCAGGGGAAGAATTGCAGGAATAAATAGCGGCCTTACCTCCGCCATGTTAAACAGTTTGGGCAGGGGGCGATTTTGAAACAGCATTAGCTGCGCGGGATCAAGATTGAATTGGCTATCTCCAAATTTTGCACCTTGGTTATTCAATGCGCCATCGCCGAATCCGGGTGGTCGCCCCGGTTTGCCGAAGCCTCCACCGCTTCCACCAAATCCTTGAGCAGGTAGTTTCATTACTTTGGCAGGTCCACCCATTTCTGCCACCGCAACATACAGGGGTCTTTGTCCCCAAGGAACAGGAACGAGTTCTGGTCCGCCGGGGAACCCGCCTGTGGTCCCGGGACCAAAACCATTATCAAACGGACCTTTTCCACCGTTATTGAAGGGTGCCTTACCACCGTTGTCGAAGCGAGGTAACCGATCTTTGACGAACAATTCGCTCTTCGTGGTGGGAGAATTTTCCGCAGGAATCCGCAGTCCTTCTGGTAGTGGTTGATTGTGTGGTATGAGGTCTTTCAAGGCACCGACATCTTTAAGTGCTGGAGAGTTGAAGTTTGCCGGGAGCTCAGCTGGAGCCTTTCCGTCGAACACTGGTTTGCTGAGTGTTTCATTCAGTTGCGGGGAAACGTTCGGTTGAATTGGCGAATCTAATTTAAGGGGCGAATTCTTTCCCGGTCCGCCCGGAGCCTCAAGTAAGTTTGCTTTCCGGCCAATGCCGGGTGAATCAAGCATCAGGTCTTTCGCACGTGGTGTGATTTCGTTTATGGTAAATTGCGCAGGCCTCGATGTGAAACCACCCGCTTTGAAGCCGGCGTAACCAGTCAGAAGCATGAACGGATAGTCCACGACTGCGGTTCCCGCGTATCGAGCCACTGTCTCCTTGTTCTGCTCCAGATTGTCGGCTGAGTTCCATGTGTCACCAATTGCACCAAGGGTGGGTGCGGCTCTGCGCCCTATGTCGATGGCACCGCCGACCAGGAAGACTCCGCCAATCACCTTTGCCGCCATTCCCCACCGACCACCGGCACGGCTGGCAATATTGAGTGCTGCACCAAGTCCGAAACACGCCGCTGCGTTGGCGAGAGTATCGGGGAGGTTATCCTTCATTTCGGTCAATCGCTGCGTTGCCCCGCGGGTCAACCCCGTTCCTAAAAGGTCCGCTTCTCTGCGAAGTGCTGCTCCCCAAGTATCTTCTGCAAGATTTTGATTTAGAAGATTGGAATTTTCGAAGCGCTCGGACATCTGTTAAGACCTCAGGATGAGAGATGGCTAAGGCGGTATCATCGCTCACTCTTAATCGATTATCACTCGTGGTTCTCCCCATGACAGCGCGGAACTTACGAATACGATACTGTATATATTTTATTTAAAAGGCTTGGTGCTGCTCTATCTCGAGGTCGAACCGTACGGTCTAGTAATGGGCGAGAGGAGGGGCGTTAATCCTTCCAGACTCACAAGAAAGGGCTGGCAAGTGCATGAACTGCACCGCCGATAATTGTTCCCGTTCAGTGGACAAGGTCCATCGAGAAGAAATCGGCCATTACGTTCACTGAGAGCCACTCATAGCAGAACCTGTGCCGTGTATGCTTAAGCCACCTTGAGCATGTGGAGGACCAGTGTCATGGATTCCTTGTCGGAAAGGGCCGCTTTAGTGATTATCGATGTGCAAAAGGGGTTCGATGCGCCGCATTGGGGAGTAAGAAACAACCCTCAGGCTGAATCCAACATTTGCGCACTGCTGACCGCGTGGAGAAAGACAAATAGACCGGTGGTGCATGTTCGACACATGTCTGCTGAGGCCAACTCGCCGCTCAGACCGGGTCAGCCGGGAAACGAGTTCAAGAATGAGGTTTCTCCTGTTCAAGGAGAGCATGTGGAAGAAAAAAACGTGAACAGTGCTTTCATCGGCACTGGACTTGAGAACTATTTGCGAAAGAACTCTTTCGATACCCTTGTGATCGTCGGTCTGACCACTGATCACTGTGTTTCCACTTCCACTCGAATGGCGGGCAATCTCGGGTTTCACACTTATGTAGTCGCTGACGCTACTGCTACGTTTAATCGCCGCGGATTTGATGGAAAACATTATTCAGCCGACGATGTGCATGCCGTTGCGCTTGCTAGTTTGCACGAGGAGTTCGCTTCCGTGGTCACAACAGACGATGTACTGGCTGCCTGCACATCGCTGGCTTCAACAATTTGAGTGCTGTTGGCGAATTTATCATCGCCAGC
>JAKFUT010000095.1:0-3433 GCA_021732565.1 Candidatus Obscuribacterales bacterium | reverse complement strand
AGCTAAGAGCCAATACCGGCTGGCAAGAGAGGGACACGATGATGCCTGATTTTCAACAGGTCCCCATCGTGCCTTTGGCCCGGGTCATGGTTCTGTCGAAATTTTCGTTCACCGCCTATGGTGTCAAATTTTTCAAACAGCGGCTCAGCCGTTCGCGAAATTCCTGGATGGTCAGTCGCTCTGCCGGTTTTTTAGAAAGCCCTGCAAAAACGGTTTCGGCCAACATTGGCGGTACGCCGAGAAATTGATCGAAGGGCTCCGGCTGATCTTGGAGGTGAGCCATGACAGTTCCCAGAGCGGAATTCTTACCAAGGGCCGGGCGGCGAGCCAGAGCCAGATAAACCACGCAAGCCAGACCGTAAACATCGCTTTTCTCGGTGGCAGGTTCGCCGATACAATACTCGGGGCTGATGATTAAGGGTGATCCAAATATTCCCATTGTTCGCGAGGCATGCTGTTCCACCGGAAGATCTCGAAACAACCGTTCTGCAATTCCGAAGTCGCAAACTTTTACCAGCTCAGTTTCTTCGCTGTGAAGACTGCACATGGTTATGTTCGAGCCAGACGGATAGAGATGCAAAATTCCATTCCTGTGCGCGTATTCCAACGCACTACAGGCAGCGAGCAAGATATTTAGTAGTCTAACCAGATTGACATTTCCTTCTTGCCCTACCGCGTTCAACGATCTGTACTCTGGCAAATACTCCGTAACCATGTAGGGCCGCCCATTGGGCAACGTGCCGGAATAATAAATTGTGGCTATATTCGGGTGGGAAAGGTGTCGAGTGCGTTCTGCCTCGTCCAGGAATGATGCAACCAACTTGTTGTCATGACTCAGTCCGCGGCGCAGAATTTTTACCGCCACGCCCATGTTGGTTTGCAGGTCGGTACCACCGTATACATCAGTGAGTGACCCTGAGCCGAGAAAGGAAGTTAGCTGAAGTCTCCCGTCAACGAGCGGTGCAGTGCGCGATCGGGAGGAGGCATCGCGCAAAACGGTACCGTCGCTAGTGCAAAACTGCGTATCAGCAGGATAATAACGTCGGCACACCAGGCAAACTCTATTGCCAAAGAGCCGGCTGTCTTCGAGCCAATCGTCAAAGTCTCGTCGAATATCAATTGAAGGAATTGTTCGGTGCTGGCAGCTCTGCCGGCTTATCGCTGTGGCAAGCAACGTGCCACAGCCTGAATCCGGGGTTTGTCCACCCGGGGCCGTGGTCGTTTGTTGGCAGACAGGGCAAGGGCCCGATAGTGTGCCTGACATAATTGAATTCCTCCCAGTGCCCGCCCATTATATATGATTGAACGTGTCTTCGTGTCATGGCGTGGTAGCGAAGAAACTATTCGGGTTTACGCTCAGTTGAAGCATCGGGAAAAACGGTAATGCGCCTGTGCTTCGGACTTCTTGAAAAGTGTAATCCATGATCAGAGTTACGGGTTTTTACTATAAACCCCTCAATCTTCGAAAAGAGCTTCGTAATCCCGCCAGGGTGCCCGTAGGTTACATGTACCAACACTGGCTTCACGTATTCGGAATCTTTGGGTATCGCAATCGGCGGGCAGTTCCAGGGAACAAATTCAGGAACTATGCCGTACAATTTCCGGTCTACATTAGTTGTGGTATAAAGGCGACAGTTTTATGATGATCGCAACGCTCCTCGTAGTTGAGGATAATGCTACACAGCAACATGTAATCAGAACGCTTTGTAATTGGTTCAATTATGAAGTGCATATTGTGTCCACCGCTGAAGAAGCTCTGGACGCGCTGGCCTGCAGTACCATGTACGCGGCTGTTTTGCTTGATTTAGGGTTGCCGGGGCTAGACGGCTTCCAATGCGCGCGCACAATAAGACAAGAAGAGAGTCAAGGTGCCACGCATGTGCCTATCATTGCCCTGACTGCCCGTGCAACTGACGAGGATCGCAAAAAGTGTCTGGAATCAGGCATGGATGATTACTTGAGCAAGCCGTTTGCTCCCGAAGAATTTCGCCGAATGTTGTTGCGATGGGCCTATCGGCCGAAAGAGCCAAATCTGAAATTGCTGGAGTCCACAGCTCAGTTAAAGCCACTCGACGGCTAGAGAACAAGGGCTCCCGCTGTCAGTCGGCGACTGCCTTGGAAAATCCTGCTGCAAATGTTCTGTAGCTGCAGAACATTTGCAGATAAGTCGCTACTCGCTAACTTGGAAATAGCTATTTAGAAATATCTATTCAGCAGGTTGCCAAGGAACGAATTGCCTTGCCCATACTGATTTTGTGAGTAGGAGCCGTACGGACCATATTGCGCGTATTGATTGTACTGCGCAGGATATGGCTGTGCATAACCTTGCAAATAATTTTGTTGCGGATAATAGGATTGTTGATACCAAGGAGCCACTGTATTTCCATAGAGTGGTGCTTGATAATTCTGATAGCCCTGAGCATACGGATTATAGGCGCCGGGCTGGTACGGCAATTGTCCGTTTTGTTGCAACTGTTGAGCGTACATTTGCATTGCCATTATGTTGGCTTGCTTGTTATATGTTTGTTTTGCTTCAGCCGGGGCAGACAGAGCTGCGGTCAGCGTCAATGTGAGAAAAAGGAATGCCGCGAAGTTTTTGATGTTGTGCATGGGGTTTTGGTTCTCCTTGGAGAGCTGAGACGCATCAACTCGAAGGAATATCCCTCTTCTTCATTAAATCTCCAAATGTATTTTGTGTGCACAACAAATGCTGCAATAAAGGCCTGTCGGCTAATAACGAGGGTGCTTGCAATCTGGACTGGCTGAGCTCGCGTTTCAATTGCCGCAAACGCGGCGGTTCGGTGGTGCCATTAGCGCCGGAGCAAGTCCTCCCCCGGGACCGCGGGCGTGCCGCCCGCTTCGATTTCCGAAATTGCAGTGGATTACGACGCATAATCGCCACTATTTGAACGCAACGCGACCGCGGAGTCACTCATCTGATCAAATCACCGAACAGCTCGAGCTGCTGCACATTTGCCGAAACTGCCAGGTCCCGGGGAGGACTTGCTCTTGCTTCCTGGTTCCACCCATGCTGTTTTTTTTGTAACTTCCCTAATTTTTGCAAAGAGCCTGTAGAAGTACTTACGAAGGGGCACCAATCCACAATCCGAACAGATGAAACCAGCGAACCGCCGCCGCCCCTGCGAGAATTTTTCTCACTGCTACACCCGGAAAACAATAAAGAGCGCCCCGGCGCTCTTTATTGTCGTGTGAGGAAGGGGTCTTGTGAATTAAAACGCGTTTCAAGCCAGCTAATTGCAAAGTCGGCCAGGGGGCAAGCCTGAAACGCGTAGCATGAGGCCGCCCCCACTGTGCCCTGTCTTGCTCGACCTTCGCACGCGAACCGGTTCAGAAAGTCAGTGGCTAACTTAACTTGGAGCAGTTCAGGTCCTGCCACACGTGAGCAGTTTATGTTTTGCAGAATTATTGTCTT
>JAKFUT010000135.1 GCA_021732565.1 Candidatus Obscuribacterales bacterium | reverse complement strand
TTGACGGTGCTTCAATCTTGGGAGAGGGCGTTTCCAGTTTAATCTTTGGTAGCTCCAGTTTAGGTAACAGCGGGTTTATTGTCGCTGGACCTAAAACTGATGATCCCTCTCCTGTCGGTTTGAGAGGAGACTCTCGCAATTGTGCCACCATGTTGCCAAATTCGGCGCTGAGTGGTGATTTTGCGGATTCATTTCTATCTATGGCAGGGGCCTTGTCGAAGTCTTCCATGTTCAATATCTCCAGAGAATCCTGTCGCGGGCTGGCGCTCCGCCCGCAGGTAACCCTACAGACATCTACCCGCTTCTAATAATCAATTCTTCGATAGTTTATGACGGAAAACTCATATTCAGATCGGGGAGATCACGTATCAGACCGTCGTCTTCATCCGTGTAATCCTCACGGAGGTTATTGAAAGCTTGTCCAGTGAAAGAGCAAGTTCTTGGCTAACCGAATGAGAAAGCTAGCAGTAGCTCCGTTTACGTAGACAATTCCTCGACGAAATCAAAATCGATGAATCCCTTTGTGACGTCAACGGCGATCAGGCGAACCCGTACTTTGTCACCCACATCTATGCCACGTGCCAGACCTGTAATTCGACCATCCACTGGCGGGGCGATTAGTCGAACGAAGATGTCCCTGGTTTTCACCGCAGTGACGATTCCCTCATAGTTCTCCCCGATGTGATCCGCAAGAAAGGTCGCCGCAGCAGACTTCTTAATTCTGCGATCGATGCGTCTGGCCTCAGACTCACGCTCGCTACAATGGTCGGCCAGGTGTGCTAATTCCTCGCTCGTGAAAGGTGCTACGGAGCCGTTCAAGACAGCTTTCAAGATACGTTGCAATATGAGATCGATGTATCGACGATTAGGCGCCGTGGAGTGAGTGTAATCAGCTAATGCTAAACCAAAATGTCCTTCGTTTTCCCGATCGTAGGGTTTGACGGCATATGTACCTTTGCCAATCAGTTTTAATACCGCAAGTGAAACTTCTTTGTATTCTTGCGGATTGGCTGACTTTCTCTGCCAGAGAAAATCGGCCAACGCCCTGGCATCTGGAGTCGCTGGTAGTGTACAACCGTGGCGGCGGGCGAGTTCGACAATTCGGTTCCACCTGGCGGGCGGGGGCACCACCCTATAAATAAGGTGTGCGTTGTGATCTTCCAGAAAACGAGCCAATTGATTATTTACCAGAATCATAAAGTGCTGAATGATGTCTCGTGCAGCGTTTTGATTGGTATTCGGAACTGCAACAGCTTAGCGCCAGTGATTAGAAGTCTTAGCCTGTCCTAAACCCTGAGTGAGGCACAGCCAAATTACTGAGTTCTAGATGTGTCTTATACCAGTTCGATTCATGTCCTGTGTGTCTACACTCAGATGTGTTGTTGTTGCGTAGTATCTTGTCCCACATAGGCATACAAATAATGAAAAAGAGCGGATGTTTCGTTGTGCTTTGCGCAGTGACAGCTGCGTTACCTGTGATGTTTTCTCCGGTCGCCAATGCGGCGCCAGCTCCTCCTCCGGCGTCTTCCCAAGCCGCATATAAGGTTAGTGGTCCGTTTTCGAGTAATAATCTTTCGGTGTATTTAATACATGGCGCGGAGAAATTGAAGGGGCAAAAGATCTTGACAGTGGAAGAAGCTCTTCGCGACAAACAAGTCGTGGTAGAGGAAACAAGTAACGTAAACGAACTAAGAGTGAGGAACCTGTCGGGCAGTGTTGTCTTCTTTCAATCGGGTGATATTGTCCGCGGTGGCAAGCAAGATCGCGCTGTTCAATACGATATGTTGCTTCCACCGAAAGCGGAATCCGTTCCCATTCCTGTTTTTTGTGTTGAACATGGCCGATGGCAACAGCGCGGTGCTGAGACAGCTTCCTCGTTTGGCATTTCGGACAATCAGTTGGTGGGCAAGGAATTAAAATTGGCAGCCAAGCGGTCCGGTGATCAGTCGGCGGTTTGGCAAGGAGTCTCAAACTATCAAAGTAAAATGTCGCGAAATATTGGTAGCAGTGTGTGCGCACCGGCTTCTCCTTCGAGCTTGGAATTGACTATGGAGCATCAAAATGTGAAGTCGGCAACCAACGAACATTTGTCGAAATTGGCGAAGGTTGCAGATGGACAGAGTGATGTGATTGGTTACGCATATTCGGTTAATGGAAAGCTGAATTCTGCGGATGTGTATGCATCGTCCGAACTGTTTCACAAACTGTGGCCGAAATTGCTAAAATCCAGTGCTGCCGAAGCGGTTTCGGATCAAGTAAAGGGAACACCGTGCGCGGCACCGAGTGCAAAAGAGGTCTTGAAATTTCTCGCCGATGAACCGGACAGGAAGGCGGAAGTTAACAAACTTCAGACGAAGGAGTCTGGAATGAGTGAGCAGGAGGGCGGTAAGAGCCTGCTATACAAAACCCGTTGGTTCAATGCACCGAGGGCAGTGCAGATTCTCGACGGGCGTCCGTCCATTCACGATCAGCGCGACTTCGACGTTGTGCATAGCAATTACATTGCAAAGTGAGCGGATAAGTGCGCTGTTGAACTTGGGCATCAGCAGCCATGGGTTTGCAAGTTAATGCCCTCGGCATTGTCTGTAGAGAAACTCTCTTGATTGTAAAATCCGCAGCCTGCGGCTTTCGAAATGAGCCCGGCGCTTGTGCTCCATCAGGCATGACCATATCGCCTTCTATGAAAATATGCGCGGAATGCATATTTTCCCTTAGCAACTGAATCTCGAAATGCCCTGAATCTGGGGAATTCGCGAAGCCCAATTGTAAGATTTTATGCGTGATATGCATAAAATCATAAGAGAGCATAATAGCAAAGCCACGGCAAGCGACGAGACGATTGGAGAAAATGCGGTTGCCTGCTGCCTATGCTAGCTGTTTATCATCTTCATGTGTCCGATTAATTGCCGTTGGTTATTTTGCAGGAATCGAAACTGACGAGATAGTCGCTGGCGGGTCAATCTGATGGCCGGTTCATGGTTGGTATCGATCTGTTCTTCCTGGATTGAGCTTTCTTAGGCAAGTCTTATTAACACAGCGTTATCCGGTTGGCAAGATGCTGCTAGCATTGCGTGTGGTAATGCCAATGTGCGGATCTTCGGATTACTCAAGGATTTGTAGAACTGATTATGGAAAAACATCAGCTTTCAACGAGTCCACTCTTAGCCGGATCGCCACGCTCTCTGGCAGAGGAGTTCGTGCATTCTGCTGTCCATTCGGGGATTCAATCTCCCGTAATCGGAGTGTGTCAAATTGTCGACAAGCTTGGTGTGGCCGAGCCGATTTTGCCTTCTGTGCAATTCATGGACCAGGTTGCCCAAACAGAGTTCGGCAGTGCGCGCTGGCATGCGCAGCAAATTGGAACAGTCGTCGGGATGGCGTTGCCATTTTTATTGATACATCGTAGTGTTGCTGCGTGCACCAGACCATTGGTCGGAAGGAATAGTCTTGCTAATCCGAATCTATTGAAGGGTTTGGTTGTGGCAGAGTCGACAATCACCGGAGCAATCTTTGACGGTATGTTCAGGCCATCTGCACCGGAATCGCCCTTCGTGCAAGCCAGATTAAGCAATGCAATCTCCGGTGGTGCCACAATGTTTACGCTATCGGGTTGTGCCGTAGGACTCAAGTCGCTGGGGCAGAATAGATCTGGATGGATTGCCGGATTAGTCAAAAACGAGATTGGCTCCGCATGTCTGGCCGGGGTTCCGGCTGGTTTCGTGCATGCTGAAACCAGCGCCTTATTTCAAGGTGGACGCTTTGCCACGACCCGAGAGGTGACCGAGTCGGTATACTCGTTTGCAGCGCTGGGTGGCGTTCTTGCCACAGGAAATCGGGCGATGACTGAAACAGGGGCGAAAAGGAACACGACAAACCCGAGCGTGGTCAGATGTACTGATAAAGGTGCCGGCGTTAATTTGTCGATGGGTGAGCTCAATGGTGTCCGAAACCAGTCGGAAGCCGCTCAGTTGCATACAAGAGAGAGGCTTTTGGAGCAGCGAATTGATCTGGAAACAAAGCTGGGTCAACTGGAGAATCAATTGAGCAAACTTGACCTTATGAAAGAATCTCAGTTCGCTGAGGTCATGGATATAGCCACGGGATTGTTACAATACTCGTTGTTGCGTGAACAAAATAAAACGGACACTATCCGCTCGCTTAAAGAGAGTCTCTCAAGTCTGAAACGCAGCCAAAATGATGGTGGCACCGGTAGTGGTTCAAGCGTTCGTGCTCTTGAGATTGCTCTGGAACACGAGAGGGGTTGGGTGCCGCAAACAGACGGAAGTCCTTTCTTCATCCGTTCGCCTCGATATGGCTGTTCCGTGCCTTTGCGCGTGGTTGGAAAAGTGCCTGCTAAGTTGGGCTTTGACGTCATCGATCATACTGTTACGAGCATTATGCGCCCGTCCCTTCTTAAACTCATTAGTGATTCTAAGGCGACATTCAGAGGTCGTGCAAACTCTCTGTACGAAGGTCACGTAATATTGAACTTCAACGATAGCGAGTCGCGAGTTCCTGTTTACGACCACGAGTTGGGACATGTGGTTAAGGAGCTCGTAATTGAGACTGATCCTAATAAAAGCAGCATTGTGCAGAATGCCTATGCCGCTGACGTTGAAAATTCTTCGTTAGAGCGAGTTGTTAAGGATGTTCTGCAACAGGTCGACTATGTGCACCCTCGAATTGAGTTGGCAGAACCAGTCGAACTCGTTATTCCGGAATCCATGCGCAGGCGAGCTTATCATAGCTCCAAATCTGAGGTGATTGCTGAATCATATAAACTGTTTTTGCAGTCTAAGAGTGCGGCTGTCGCCGGAATTGCGCCGTTAACTTTTGCAGAATTGGTTAACGCCCATGTGACTAACACTCGGCGCAAACAAGCTATGATCGGTTTCGAAGCAACGTATGCCGCATTGCAGCAACACATCTTTGATCCGCTATACATGGAAGAAATGGCAAAACGCACTCAATCGCCTAAGCCGTAGGTGGGAGTCAAAAAGTTATCCAATGTCAACCCGTCACACCGACTTTCCCGTGGAGGCTTCGACGACGACCCATTAGCACCATGGCACACCGATCAGCTAACTTCTAAACTCCCGCTAGAGAGCTGCGCGATAGCGCGATATTCGATAGATGATGTTTCGTTGGACGTTGTTTCTAGCGTACAAAACTGTAATCAACTCTTTCTCTGCGAAACAGCCATAAAGTTGTGCATTGCAGTTCATTTCAGAGTAAGTTGTTTCCAGGTTTCCTGATGCAGTTTCAGTTTGAAAACCATACTTAATTGTATAGATGGTTTTCTTGTCGCCTTCACTATCCACCGTCTCCCTTTGTGTTTTTGCAATTACCCTGCCGGGGGAGGGAACGCCGTACATTACTAAATGTCGTTCGCGACAGAAGAGCCACATACCAAAATAAATCGAACATGCAATCACAAGAATATTCAGGAGATCGGCTGAAGTGAAAGGGACTGCGAGACAAAATACGCCAAGGAAAGCCAGACCGACAAAAATCACGGTGGCATTCCACGGGTAGTCGGGGTAAGTATATGACGCGTTACTTTTGATTAGTCGTCGGGGCCCGTCGGATTGCAATTCTGGCTCTATACGATGCACTGCGGTACGCTTCGCTCCAGAGCCGAGAGGATAGTCTCTGTTCGGCGCCGGTTCTTGAACGGTGTCACTTGGGAAGTCATTCCACCAGGTTTCGGCTTCTCGTGTACTTGTTGAACTTTGTCGCGCCCTATTGGCGGGAAGTGGAAGGGGCTGCGTGGAGTGACCAAGAGGAATATGGGCTGTGGGCAGCGATGTAGCCAACCATTTCAAACAACGGCTCTGGCGTTTGATCTCTTCTGAGGAAAGTGCATCGAGCTTCGCAAAGGCGTCGGAATTCCAAACGTCTTCGAAATCGATTTTTCTAAAGATCAGGCAATCATTACCCCTACCAAGTTGGCGATAGATGTCCGGTGAGTGGCAAATGGCGGCAAGGGACAGGGAGATGACCCACATCGAGAAATTATCGAGCGAAGCACCAAACTGTTCGGCGTCTCTTTGCGGATGTTGGTAATTCCGATGACCCAGTTCGTTTGACAGCCAGCCGTTCATGGACGGCAGATAGAGGCCGTCGTAATCAACCAGACGCAGTTCACCGCCGGGAGTTACCATAATGTTGCCGTGTTGCAAATCACCGTGGGCAATACCGGCGCTGACTAAGGCGGAGCACATTTCGTTGAATCGATCTCGGAGTAGCTCAAGCTCGCGGCGGTTAGTCAGGTTTCGTTCAATATAGCGCTCCAAAGTCTCGCCATTAACCCACTCCATTTTGAGTAGTGGAAACCATTCACCGTTAATTCGGATTCCCTCTTTCTGATACTCGCAGGTTACGGTGTAAGGTAGATCGTCGCCGGTAATGTAATGTGAGATCAGCTCATATCGCCTTTCCTGGTCCCCTACATTATGAAGAAAACACCGAACTGCAAGGGTTCGTTCAGATCCTTTCATTTGATAGACACTGGCAAAGGCACCGCTGACGGGTTTTGGCAGCCCGTGATCGTTTGTTATCGCACTGCTGGCCCTCAGCTCTGGATCTGCAAAGCATGTTGTGGGATTCTGAATAGCTTCATTGTAATCCTGCGGAGTAGGCCACGACTTCTTTCTGATGGCGGCACTTCTTTGAAGCGTACCTGTTTCTATCATGACGTGCACCATAACGGCCGACATCGGCTGTCCGAATCGTCTCGCGCTATGGCGGAACCGGTGCGACGGCAAGAAAATCCGTCCGGAACGCGCAGTTGGTTCGTTGATATTGTCGCGGTCGTTAGTTTCGTTCTAGTTGCACTAGTTCCTGGCACCGAGCCAGTACCACGCTCTGGAATTGGTGCCCACACTGGGCGGATCATTTGAACACTACGGCTGAAAACACTGATTTCAATCGTATAACGTCTCATTTGTTGAGCTTTCTCGGTTTTCTCTTTCTGGTTTTCGTTTTGCTGATTCATTCTGATACTGACTATAACTGTGCAACGGTAAACAAGTATTGAAGACTTCATAATGAAAAACTGAAGAATGAATCGAGAAGAAAATGATCCCTGCTTAGGACATCATTGGGATTGAATGAAAGGACTTTTTCCAGAGCTTTGGCGGAGGCGTAGCCGTCAGACATTTGATCGGCCGTTCAGGGCAAGTGATGCCTTGAATCTCCTCCCCGCGGCCTCCGGCACGCTGCCTCGAACTCTCTATGGTGGCACGCCGCCGCCTCCGGCCGGGAGGCGAATCGACCGGCTGTAGAAGTCAGGCTGTATCTGCCCTCAATGCCCCTCAACGGTAAACCCTCTTTCAGAGTGCTGGACTGTACACAACTACCGATGCCCCGTCTGCCATACAACGGTCGTTCTTTTCCGTATGCTCGTGTTTGCATTCGAGAAATATGCGGTTTAGCTGGAGCTTGGTTTCAATCGATTGATATTGGTTCATAGGGTTCTCCGTAATTCAAGTTTCCTCTGAAACTGCCCCCGAAAAAGCATTTGAGTTGAATTTCGTGCCGTGCACCAGCTATCGAGCGCGAGCAATTCGACCGGTGCGTAATCGGCTACAATGATAGTTGGGCGTTCCAGAATACTTAGCGATACTGAGTCGGAATCGGCACATGGAAGACGAATACACGCAAATTGAACCAACGAAAGTGCAACCAAAGGATGAAACTTTGCATCTGAGATTCGTTCAGTCCTTGTTACTTACTGCATTGAGTGGTGCGCCGCACTTGCGGTTTCGCAGCGCAAGAGAGTTAGCGCGGCACTACAGAAATAAAAAGTACAAGAGTAACCAGGAACGCATTGATGCTCTGATTAGAAGGGAAGTGTCCAAGAACTTTTCTACTGGTTTTGTTGGTAGTGTTGGCGGCTTGATTACGCTTCCGCTTTCTATTCCAGCCGGTCTCAGTGCTTCGTGGATTATTCAAACGCGCCTTGCCGCGGCCATTGCAGACATCTACGGACATGATCTCGGTGAGCAGAGAATCCAGACGCTGAGTCTTATATGTATCCTGGGTGATTCAGGCAAAGAACTACTCAAACGCGCCACCGTATCTACAAGTGTTGTAGTTGCCGAGCAGGCAATTGGAAAAATTTCTTCGGAACTGCTCACGCAAATAAACCAGCAAATCGGACTCAAGTTACTCGCTACGGCCGGTGGAACCGGCTTGATGAAACTTACCAATCTGGTGCCTGTGGCGGGCGGCCTTGTTGGCGGAACCATTGATGCCGTCGCATGCGGGTTAGCCGGAACTGCGGCGAAGTCATACTTCGGTGATTTAGCAAAAGATCTTGATATAGTGGATGTAGAAGTGCTTGACGTTCATCGCACGGTTAAGTAAGTCTGAGGTGGTTCTGGACAGGCTGTTGGAGACAGCGGGTGAACAGTCTTAGTTTCATCTGTTTCTCAAGTGCAGGCATTTCCTTGTCCACGAGTTCTTGAACTTCCTGTCGCTATTGCGTGGATCCATGATGGCGCAACAAACAAATCGCGGACATCATAGCGACAGATTAGCAACAGATTAAGCAACAGCCCCGGGCAATGTTTGTCGAGAGCTTCATTTACCGCAAATAGTCATGTTACTAATCGGTTGGTGGCATTGACATAAGGGCAACTGATTCAATAGACTTGGAATATACACTTTTGGGGCGTCGCCAAGCGGTAAGGCACCTGGTTCTGGTCCAGGCATTCCGAGGTTCGAATCCTTGCGCCCCAGTACTTCTCTTTCAAGACTCCCGGTCTCTCCGGGCAATTTTTACGCATAGGCAATGCGATGCGGCCGACAAGAGGCAGGCGGGGCGAGCCGGGTGTGTCGCTTGCGCGCAACAGGTGAATTTTAGCCTCTTCGATGTCGTTTTTCTTTAGAGCAACCAATCCCAAAACTATGTTGCCATGATGCATGGCATTACCGAAATTCCAAGAGTGCTTTCTACTCGCCGCACCGACAAGCAATTCCTCTGCCTGCAGCACCACATCATCTGGAACCACAAGCTGATGTTCGACGGTTGCAGCGTTGTCATCCGTTAGGACCTCTGCTGCGCGAAGATGCTCGCAGCAGACCCCATTGAAAGGCTTTCGTGTTCGCTCATCCTAAGATTAAGAATGATGCTGGGTTGCTGCCAGACAATCTTCAATATCCTGACGGAGTCTGTCAAAGTCGCACGTGTCTTCACCAGAACAAAAATTATTTAGATCCACGTACTTGTCTGCTCCAAAGACGCGAACGGTTTCAGCCAGGTGCGGTCCCAATACCTTCGCTATTGCGGTTCGTTTACCGCAGAAACATATCAAGGGAATTGATGCAAGATGTTCATCTTCTTTGACTTTCGTTATGAACTCAAAGACATTCGTCTCTTCGAGATGAACGCGCGTAATGATGAGGTTGACTTTGTGTTTGCGCAGGCTTTCGAGCGCATCAGTCATGCTAGAGGAAAAAATCAATTCATGCTTTCCTTCCAGGCTATTGCGCAATGCCTGAAGAGGACCGGGGACTTCCTGCAGGATCAATATTGTGGCCATGCGGCTTACCATGTCAGGTATTCACTCACTAATCATTCTAACTCTTTCTCTACTGCTTGTGCAGCGGTTTCCTTGGCCACTTGTAGTCGGTATTGGGCAGTAGTGTGACTCATCAACGTGAACCTCTCTACAGCTGCGAATTTAACGAATATCTGTATTCATCGGCCGCTGATAGAAAAGGAGATTTGTGGTTTCTCACATCCAAGGGACTGTACTGCATTCACGATGGGATAATCAAATTGCAGCTCGATCGAAGGTTCTTTATTGACAAATTTCCCTGCTCTCTTGCAATTGATCCCGCAGACGACTTGTTTATAGCCAGCTGCCAGGGACGGGTTTTTCGTTTGCAGGATGGCGGACTGTCACTTGTAGCAGCTCTTCCGTCATTGCCGCCACCAACGACCAATGATGACACTGAAGAGGTTCTGTCTAGCCTTCCGGGGTCCCTTTCGGGGTCCCTTTCGGAGATTTTGGGCGGGCCTGACATTTGCCTGTTTCAGTTGCCTGATTTGAAAGTGATGTTGCTTGAACTTCATACGAGGGAATTCGTTAAGGCAACTATAGTAGATGAGGATCCCGTCGATGATCTCGATAAGCTATTCAGCCTCCATCAGTAGAGATTTCGCTCCTGGCTAATGCAATGTAATTGCATAACAGTGTTCCGCAAGTTGGACGAGTTTCCGCTGAAGTTCTCGAACTTCTATGTCTTTACTGAATAACCAGCTCAGGGTCAGTCGGTGCACCGGGAATGTTGCGGGGCTTGTTGTGAAGCGGTAACTCTTTGAGGAAGAAGTTCACGCAAAATGCTACACCTACCAATATGGCGGCGATCATAAAAATGGTATCAATAGCATGGGATAGCGAGATCTTCATATGCATCATGAGATAGCCCATTTGATTTGCACTGACTTGCGGGGGCGTGGAAAGATGCTGGTTGATTTGCTCAATCTTAATCGGATTGTCAAAAAGATTGGAGACCTCAGCCGGAATATTTGCCGGTAATCCTGCGTGGAAGTATTGATGATATTGCGATAGCATGATGGAACTGAAAATCGCAGCGCCCAGAGTCGCCCCGATCGATCGGAAGAATTGAGTCGAAGATGTAGCAATCCCCATCATTCTTGGATCAGATGCATTCTGTACGATGAGTGTATAAAGCGGCATTAGTAGCCCAAGTCCGCCGCCGGACACAACCAGATATATCACAACAGTCGATGGGCTGGAGTTTTGTGTGAGGGTCGACATGAGGATCAGCCCCGCGCACATAAGGCCTAGTCCAGTCAATGCGATCCACTTATATTTACCCACCCGTGATACCAGTTGCCCGCTCAAAATACTTCCGCCGGTCATGGTCAACGTCATAGACGTGATAAGCGAGCCGGACTCGGTTGCTGATAAACCAAGCACAGTCTGGATGAAGAGTGGCGAAAATAAGAGAATTGCGAACATCCCTACGCCGGTCATCAGGAGACTGAAGGACGACACGATCATTATCGAATTCTTGAACATTGAAAGTGGTATCAGAGGTTCCTCGTCGTGCAACTCTACATAAATGAATGCGGCAAACAAAATCACGGTAGCGGCGAAACTTAACAGCACCGGCGTTGATGTGATTCCTAAAATGGGAATCCACGTGAGCGCCAATAACAGAGTTGTGACCCAGCCGAGTAGAGTTAATACGCCTGGAATATCAAGTGCGTGTTTTTGATGGTGCGGGACGATATGTGGGAAGGCGAAATAAAGCACGGTTAGTGCAATCAACCCGACTGGCAAGTTTACATAAAATACCCACCGCCACGAAAAATTGTCGGTGATAAATCCGCCGATGGCTGGTCCGAGCACAGAGGATATTGCAAAAACGGCGGAGAAAAGTCCTTGATACTTGCCGCGCTCTGCGGGAGTGAATAAGTCACCTAGCACAGTGAAGGTCAGCGCAAAAATGATACCGCCAGCGATGCCCTGCAACCCTCTGAAGATAATTAACTGTGTCATGCCGTCGCCGGGTAACCAAGGAACAGATCCTGCCGCTCCACATAGTGCGGAAGCAAATACAAAAAGTGCCGCACCGGCCAGCAGAATCCACTTGCGTCCGTACATATCTGAAAGCCGTCCAAAAATTGGTAGCGCCGCAGTTGATGTAAGCAGGTAAGCGGTCGTCACCCATGCATAGCGATCGAAACCATTAAGCTCTGCAATGATGCGGGGCATTGCAGTGGAGACAATCGTCTGGTCTAGTGCTGCCAGCAACAACGTCAGTTGCAATCCGATAATGGTACCCCACAATTCCTTCCTTGTCAGATTGTGGAAGCCTCGGTCCGGCGGTTCAGTCTTCATGTAGTTCCCCGTGGTCCGCTACTGAAAGGTTGTCGTGGTGCTCAGTGGCTTTGTTCCCGCTCTATTCCGGGGGTATCCCCCAGCAGGTGAACAATTTGTTCCAGACCTTCGTTCGTTTTTTTCAATTTCGGATCATTATGTTTGTGCGTCAGCACATCGCCTTTGTCATTCAGTTTCGACCCGCTTCCAGTGCTGTTTCTGTTGGCATTGCTCACAAAAGCCTGCTAACGAATGTTTTGTGCTCGTGTTCTTGCAAAGCTTGCCGTTGTGCTCTCTCTCGTAAGTGGTTAGTCTTTCATCCCTCGAAAAATGCACAGAATGCGGATTAATTACATCGTTGGCTACGAACGGGTCATGGGCTTTGCCGTGAGACTCTGAAACTTTCTTCGATCAGCATCCGCCAGTTGGGTTAGGTTCACTGCTGTATAAAACGTTGCTCTGGTCTTGTAATATCTTGCAGCGCCAGGGTTAAGTGATATGGCAGTGGTGCAGTCTGCAATTGCTTTGTAGTATTGTCGCAGATTTGAATAAGCAGCTGCACGGGTGTCATAGTATTGACTGTTGTGCGGGTTTAGTTTGATCGCTGTTTGACTATTCGCCAGCGCTTTTTCATGCAACCCCATCCGTTCGTACGTAATTGCTGCTTGTGCATATGCGGAGGCGCAATTCACGTCGAGGCTCGTCGCTTTCTTGTAGTCGGCGAGCGCTTGGGGGAAATTGCTTAGTTCGGTGTATGCCATGCCTCTGGTGGTATGATACACAGCGACTGTGCTCTTTAACTGCTTTCCATTAATGATTGATCCGCCGCTCCGTTCGGTTAACCACATGCTTTCAGGGTTTTCCTTAATGGCCTCAGTGCAATTATTCAGGGCTGTGCGATAATCGCCGGATTTCAACTGTCGCAGTGCCAACTCTATTCGAGCATTTCCATAAAGCTGCCTGGCCTGTATGCCAATTGGTTCAAACTCGGCCAGCTCGTTGTCTTTCCGCAGGCGTAGCGCCTCGCTAACATGGCTCAGGGCTATCTCCGGTTCATCCAGAATTAGCCAGTGCGAGGCAAGTTCCAGTCTTGCCGGGAGCGAGGTTGCATTCAGTTTTAATACTTCGGTATCCAGAGCAATGCTTTCTCTGTAATTTTGCGTAAGGTTATTTGCATATGATTCTTGCAACAACTGCCTCTCGGCATCTGTTTGTACTGGCATTGAGAGGATATTTCGTTCGATAAAGTCTCTGATTTCAGCTGGTGGGTGCCAGCCGGACATCACCATTGCGGTGGCATATTCTGCTAGCGCTTCTCCGGATCCCAGCGCTGCGTAGCAGCTAGGCAAGCGAAATTCTTCCGCCCGAGAGTCGACCTTTTGGTAGAAAACATCACCGAAGAAATCATACTTCGCCCGAAAGTTTTTCATCCGACTGGCTACCAGATGATTCCACTCTTTGGCGCTTGAAATACTGCCACGTGTATCTAGATAGTGAATGAGCTCATGCACCAGGCACTCGCATAACTCGCCATCCTTCAAAATGTCGGACGTGCATTCGATGCAATTCGGATGCGTAATCATCGAGATAGATCCTCGACTAGTGCTGTCGAGCACAAGCCGGAGGTTACCACCGTTGCATGCACGATACAATAATCCTGGAGCTTTCTGCTGAATTTGTGCAAACAGACTGGTTAGTACGCGTCTGTGGTAATCGGGCCAATTTTGCAGGGGAGTGCCTGTTCGGTCAGACCATTCTTTGCCGAAGGGATCGTCAGCATTGACGAAAATGATGCAAAAACTGGAACTCGGGCCCGGGTCAGATCGGGCAGGAGATGTATAAAAAGGAAGAAATAGGAAAGACAGCAAAAGGATGAGCAAGGTTATCCGGTCTACCCTCTGCCTGTTGGCGCGCGTCACGGTATGAGTGCTCCCCGTTTTCACAGTGTTGCAGGTAAGCAGACCCACAAGATTCCCGCAACCGGTAACTTAAGGTCTGCCGAGTAAGGGCAACAGCGCTCCAGCTTCCGTTGTAGCCCGAATTTACTGGAATTTTCGCGCTCCCGGTCGCGATTGAGGGTGATGGTTAATGACTCATCGCAATGTCCTGATTTATTCCGTTATATCCTTTCAAGCGTTTGTTGTCAAAGTAATCGATTTGCATAGCAGTTTTGTGGCAGGGTGGTGGTTCTTAATATTTGCTGTTTCTGTAACCCGCGATGAGGTTCGGTCAGCAGTGGCTGGCCGGGACTAGGCGACCGATGAGCCGCAGGGAGCGGCAATAGCTGTGAGTTGAGCGCGTCTGGCGCGAAACGAGTTAGCGCGAGCGCGAACGACCAATCGGCAGTTACCCCCGACTCAGCGCTGTTGATGATAGCGTTGTGTTTCAACATCACCAAATTGAACGTTCTGCATCTGAGTTTCGCCGGCCGTTCTCACACTTGCCTCTTGGGTAACGGTTTGCCTCTTCGAACCTTTTGGATACCTCAGAATCTTGTTGCCCTGTAAGTCGTTGATTGCTTGTAGAACCGCCTGGTCGTAAGATGGATACTGGGTTGGCTGAGTGAGCCTGAAGTTGACGATTCTCCCGTTAGGTAGAACCTCACACGTGTACCACGCGGAAAGCCCCAAGGGATAACGAGAAACCATCATTCGCTTCTGCGGATCCAAAACAAAATTGATATTGTTGTGCACATTTATTTTTGCAAGAGTTCCCATTTGAATGGCATGGATAAGTGTATTGCGCCACAGATCCCACTGCACTTGAAGTTCTTGATCAGATTCATCTGGATCACCGCTTGCATTGAGCGGATATGGATTTTGTCCGGCAAATCCCTGCATCGGCCCGCTTCCCGGATCTTGTGATGTTCCCGGTCCCATGGGTTGCAGCATGCCTTCGGGCCACCCTTGGGCTCCTCCTGTAAGTGGTGCCCCGCTACGGTCAGCCCCTCCTGTCAAAGCTTTCGCGCCACTGTTTTCTGCTTCTCCATTCAGAGTCTTTCCTCCCTTGTTGCGATGAACACTGCGTTGTTGAATGGAGCCCTGCAGGGGTTGCATTGTAGGATTAGCTATCGGCGCTCCGGTTTGCTCCTCGGCTTGCGGTGGAGGGATATCACCTGCGGAAGGCTCCTGCCCGCCCGCCGGCATTGTGAGCATGAATGATACGACCATGGCTGCCAGGAAACCATGGATGTCCGCTCGTATTGCGGCATAACCGTTCACGCGCGGTTGAACTTTAAGAGCACTTTGAGGGGGGTCTGGCGGTTCGTCCGGGCGAGTCCCTCGGTTTGAACCAGAAGTGCCCACGCTCAGTTGAGCTGTAGGCTTTCCCGGGAACTCCTCTGACGGTTTGCCCCGGCGAGCGGCTTGTTTCGAGCCGGAAGCACTGACCATTGGTTGAAGTGTAAGCTTTCCCTGTGGCTCGTCTGTCGCCTTCTTGGCGCTAGCCGCTCGGTTGGCGCTAAAATTGATCAAGCTCGCTTGAATAAGTCTCATAATTGCTTGCTTCCGAAAGGATGGGAATGGATGCCGTCAACCGCTGGTCTATTTTCAGTTTACCCATTGGACACAACTGAGCCATCCACAAAGATTCATTTGATTAGGATTTGGTGAACTTGAACACTTCCCGGGGCCTGGATGCCAGACATCCGGCATCACACAGGCTTGTGCGTTAAGGTCAAGATGTCCGGTTCCATGCTTTCAGCCCGAGCGATGAGTTTGCTCCTGGTGGGCAACGTTTTACAGGGCGCGTCGATGAAATTGTTCAGTGAATGGTCCATTTGCATGCTCACTCACTACACAAGACAAATAGTCGCGGGAATTCGTACTCAACCCCCGAGCCAGGTGACGGGCCCGATCAACGCCTCGGGCAATCGTTGCAAGTTCAATGGGATGGATTCAACTGGGTCTGTGCCAATCCTTGTTTCAAATCGTCTCTTCTTTGCTCGCGGTCCTTGGCGGTCTACAATAACTGTCTGATGCTCCGGCCTTCCTTTTCCAGCCCTGCTTGTTCAAACCATGGAATTTTGCCCTTGATCCAGTCGACACCGCCACCGGTGCCGCATGTTCGGATTGTTTGAGGAGCACGTTTGGCGCAATCCCTAAAATATGTTCTGGCTTCATCGCGCCTGCCAGTGAGCCATAGTCTATGCCCGACTTCCATTCGGGCAACATATTGAAAGAATTGATCCGACAGGATTTCTTGGTGAGAATCTACCAAATTGAGGAAGAATTTACTCAGTTTCATACTCTCGTTGAATTTATTTTGAGCGGAATATGTTTGCAAGACGTAGTAAACATTCACTATGTACTCATTGATATCGAACTGACGAGACAAAATTAGTTGCTCGCTCAAAGATAGCGTGTACTGAGCATTCTTAAGGTTCTTGCGGTCGAAGCTGAAACTGCTGAGGTGCTGCAATTCTTGCACGATAGCAATAATTGTTTCAATTACTTCCTCAGGGTGTGGTCCACTGACCCACTGTGACTCAATCTCTTTCCATTGCGGAGATTGAAACAGTTCTTCCAGGCACCGCTTCGATCTTGGTTCGTCATTGCAAAGCACATAAGCAAGTTTTATCTTGTAGCGACACCACGCTTTGGCATTCTTTCGCAGTCTGGCTTTACTGATGGCGGCGTTGAGCACATTTTGGGCGGGTTGAGAGTGGCCCGCTTCAAAATATTTATCGGCTAGCCTTTCCGTTGTTATTCCTGACGATTGAGCGCGCTTTTGTAATGAATCTAGTATTTGCAAAGTCTGTTCGATTTTGCCCATACCTAATTCAATATCAGCCAGATGCCAGAGGACTTCGACTTGATCGTTTGCGTTGGAGAAGCTCATTGAATTCGCAATGTTCTCGATTTCGGGAGACCAGTCTTCTTTGAGAATGCGGGATCGGCAGCACGCCGAGTATCTCTGCAGAAACTCTTCGAACAGATGTTCACCGTTTGGAAGTTCCGCATACATTGACGCGGCCGGACGAAGTCTCTCAATCACGGTGTGCAGCGGAGTATTCGATAGCTGGTCAAAATAACCGATGATGGTTCTATGGAGGCGAGCCAGAGTAGGCAGATTGTCTGAGTTAAGGGCAAAAGTTAGTGGCAGTGGTTTTCTGCTCTCTACAATCTCAAGGCTAGCGCTATAGCAGCCTGCGCAAGTTACCAGGTCACATTGTGCATTGAGCAAATCTGTTTGCAAGACATGATCGCCGGTGGACGATACCGCCGAAATCAGCTCGGTTAGATTGCGACAAAGCTGCTTAACGGCGGGTGTTACTTCCCGACCCGCGAACCGAAGATTGTGACCGTTTTGTCTGAGAAAGATACGCAGTTTAGAGTAAAACTCCGCAGTAGACTTCATACCTTCCTGCTGTTGCCGGGCGGTTGAGGAAGTATTGTCTTTCCAGAGTCTATTCAGATCCGCGGTGGTTTGAATTAGTGTTGATAGCAGTGCAATTGTGCGCGAGGTATTTTCAGCCTCACCCTTAACCTGTTCCACTGTCCGAGAGGTTACATGAACAGCGGGTCCGCTTGCGCCCGCCGCGAGCCTTTCAACCACTCTCGACCAGTTTGCTGTCAGCATTGCAACAACTAGCGCCAAGGACACTGATACTCCCGGTATAAGCAGACGTGAATCAGGGCGACTAGTCGCCCGGGGGTGAATCTTGCGCGCGAGGGGAGCATAATTCTCTTCATTAGCATAAACGAGGGACATTAGAATCGCTGCTATTTCACCGCAGTTATCGAAACGATCGGCCGGTGCTTTTGCCGTGGCTCTCCAAATGATTTTTTCCAGAATCTCGCGAACCTTGTCTGGCTTCACATGGCTTGGAAGAGCCGGCAATATTTCATTGGCGTGCTTATACATTACGGCCACAGGGCTGTCGGCGGCGAAAGGAATATCGCCGCTAAGCAGGTAATGGAGCACGCAACCTACGGCGTAAATATCCTGACTCTTACTGGGCCTGGCACTCTTAAAGCATTCAGGAGCCATGTAGTTGACACTGCCCATGATACTGCCAGGTTCGGTGAGCTTTTCTACCGTGACCTCACTCTGTTGCAATCCAACTAGACCGAAGTCGATTAACTTGACCGTCTCCTCGCCGTCAATGTTAGTAACCATCACGTTATCGGGCTTAACATCTCGATGAATGCAATCGCGTTGGTGCGCGAATTCCAGTGCCGTGCATAACTGTCGAACTAGCAAGCAAGCCCGTTTCCAATCAACCGGCCGTTCTTCCGCAAGAGCTTTGAGCGACACTCCGTTTACCAGTTCCAGCGCCAGGAACGGATAGATGGATTCGTACAAGCCGAACGAAAAGCAAGAGACTATATAGTCATGCTTGAGTTTGGAAAGTACCCGGGCCTCTCGTTTGAATCTTTCCAGACTATCGGCCGAACTCAATCCTTCAGGTTTGAGAAACTTGATGCAGACTTTGCGGTTCAAATCGCGCTGGCGAGCCTCATAGGTTGTCGCCATACCGCCGGCGCCGATCCAACGAGTAAGGTCGAACCCGCCGTCAATAGTCTGCCCGACCAGAGACTCATCGAATTGAATGTTTCTCATGCCAATCCATGAATTCCACCGTTTGTCCTATACCCGCGGTGCTCTGTTTTCTCTCGGATAGCCTGTGCTGCCTAATGGTCAAGCCGGGTCGAAACTCTACCTCTGTACCTCTAAAAAGGTCAGCTACCATGGGTTCAGCGATCTGTCCCCTCACAATTCAACCGAGTTTGAGGCTGGGTACGAACGAGCGACTCCCG
Organism: Candidatus Obscuribacterales bacterium; assembly: GCA_021732565.1. Classification (GTDB taxonomy): domain Bacteria; phylum Cyanobacteriota; class Vampirovibrionia; order Obscuribacterales; family Obscuribacteraceae; genus JAKFUT01. The sequence goes on along the minus strand of JAKFUT010000135.1, from coordinate 24,253 downwards.
AATACGCCTTATGCACATTTCCATTCCGCGTTGTGGCAGCAATAACATTTGATCGGTGCATTATTCTCGCGATACCTATTGGTGAAATACTGATTTGAGTTAGCCGGGGCCGCCGATGTGTATCGACAGGTATCCCCGCCTTTGCGCAATTCCCCAAAAGTAGCGGATCAGTCGCAGGGAGCCTGTTTTACCAGCTCTTTCTTCCGTAAGTATTCCTTGCCGTGTCCGACTGTAGTGTTTATCGGTTTCGCGTCCTTGCACAGGGGGCATTCTGATTCCGTAAAGGTCGGTATTTCTAGCGAAGCTAACGCGTGAAATGGTACGCCCAGAGCTTCTGCCGTCACCGATTGAGGGTTGCGGTTCACTAGCACTGATGCAGCAATTACATTGCCGCCAGTCGTTCGAATGGTCTGGATGAATTTCTTGAGAGTGTTTCCGCTGGTTGCTATGTCATCTACGATGAGAACGCTTTTTCCCCTGACAAACTTGTCGAATCCTCTTTCGAAGACGAAATTCTTGCTGGCGTCCGGCTCTGCGAAGACCCCGAAAATTTCCTTACTCTGAAGTCCGGAAAGGTGATATGCAACCCAATGGGCTGGAATAACACCGCACATCGCAGGACCTGCGACGCAGTCTACTTCGAGCTCTCGGTACTTCTCTGCCAGAAATTTTGCAGCCTGTTCGGTGGCTCTGGTATGGGCAAAAAGATCATTCTTATTGATGTATATAGCGCCGTGTTTACCGGAGCTGTACACGAAGTGGTCGTCGCGCAGAAATGCACCAATCTGCTCCAGAATTTCAAGAATAGTTGGTGTTTGCATTGAGTGGTTCCTTCTGTAATTGTTTTTGTTGAGACGGTCGGTATGAATCGCAAAAAATTCATTCCTTTGACTTACTGTTCCACGTTATTTTACTTGTTACCCGCTTCAACGCCTAACACAGCGTCTTTGCCAACCCAGTTCTTGTTCAGCAACAGCGGAGTCTGCAAATTGCCTCTATCCCTCAACACTTCCGACTCTACCAATATCTTCAATCGGTTGTAAGCGTCTAGCATCGTTGTTTGACCTTTATTGCTTTGCAGCGCTTCAATCAATCGTCTTGTGAACACGCTATTCTCATAATTCTTCGATTCCCATGAAACCTGATCTGCCCGACTCGAACAGATTATCATCTGACCCTTTCCGACTTTCAATGCCGTCGGGTCGACTCCATCGGTACGAACCAGCGCTTTCTGTCCTTCCCCGGCCGCGCCGCTGTGACAAACGTCTAAAATTAGGATAACTCTGTCAGAACGGACTTGCTCAGTGACAATGTTGGTGAGCCATTGTAAGGGGATACCGGTGGCAAGAAGACTGTTCTTGTTGGTATCATGAGCGACCAGGAAGTTGGTACCACCGGCTTCATTGGCGGCTGAGCTACCATGGCTTGAAATGTAGACGAGCACCAGATCATCAGCCTTCACACGACTGGCAAGCCATTTGTCTCCAAGTAGACCAATGATCGACTCTCTATTGGCGTCTTCGTCAGTCAACAGTTTTACATGATCGGGTCGGAATTTTTCGGTGTTTATGAGGAAATTTTTGAAGTCCGTGGCGTCTTTGGCGGCAAATTTGAGATTGATCGATGAGTCTTTGAAATTGCTTATGCCAACTACAAGTGCCCATTTGTCTGTAACAGGACGATCTTCGCCGGTGCTCACCGGAGCTTGTGGCTCTGCGGAATCAGCTTTGCCGCCCGGAAGCACGTTTTTAATAGCCGCGGCGCGGTTCAGGAGCGGCGCCGCTTTTTCCGATTGCCCTTCTGCGCCATAGGCGCTGGCCAAGCCAATAAGATCTGATGCCACCCGCGGTGCATCGGGTCCGTAAAGCTTTTCGTCAAGGGAGAGCGATTTTTGCAAATAATTTTCAGCATTTGCAAAGCTCTTCTGTTTTAAGTACAGCTCACCGAGATCTCGTGCACCATCCGCGGTGACGGCATTGTTGGCGCCAAGGACCCTCTCTGAGAGTTCAAGTGCTTTCTTTAGAAGTGGTTCAGCAAGTAAGACTTGTTCGTCGCGCAGGTAGGCGTGGGCCAATGCGTTTGCGGCAGCCGCACGCTCGGGGTGATCTATCCCTGTTTGACTTTCAATAATCGCCAGTGAAGAAGTCAAAAAAGCTTCAGCTTCTTTGTAGTTTGCTTCATCTTCAAGAACCAGCGCGAGTTCCCGAATCGCGATTGCAACCTCGATATTTTCCCTGCCGAGAATTCTTTGCTTGGTTGCTACTACTTCCTTAAGCGTAGCCAACGCTTCCTGATAATGACCTTCCTGGCGAGATATGTTTCCCAGACATTGTCTGGCCCTTGAAACGAAGAGATTATCACCCGATCCAAAAACTATTTCTTCGGTCTGCAGTGCATTTTGCACTAGAGCACGAGCTTGCGAATATCTGCCTTCTTCGCACAACACTCTTCCTAAACGAACCATTGTTTCAGCAATGTCTGGATGTTCGCTGGAATATTGACCCTCGAAGACTTTCTGCGCAGCGTGTAAGCTTTCCTCCGCTTCGGCATAACGGCTTTGTTTTCGAAGTAGCTCCGCATATTCTGTCTGAATTAATCCGACATAGGGATGGTCTGCTCCAACTAAAGCTGTACAGCTTGCCAGCGCTTTTTTGTAGTCACGTTCTGCGTCTTGATAAAGACCTTTGCGCTCTTCGTATTGAGCCAAATTTAGCTCGAAATACGGGTCTGCCAGAGTCTTAGGTGCATGACTAGCCAATCTCGTGGCCTTCTCAACGTATACGCCTTCCTCCGGTAGTTTCCCCCAGATGAAATAGTGGTGTGCTAAATTATTGACCGGGTAGAGTTGTCGCGGATCGCCTTTTCGACCCAATCCTTCGCATTGTTTCCAGAAACTCTCGGCTTCGGCAAAACGTCCCTGTCCCTGATACAAGAGTGCCATGCTATTAAAAAGATAGAAGTAAATTCGTTGTTTCGGCGGCAACGCATCTGTGGCAATGAGTGCGCGCTTAAACCCCGGTTCTGCTTCCTTATACTGACCAGTTGAGCGCAATGTTTCCGCAACTGAATACAACAGCCCGGCTTCCTCTTGCGCAGTGAGCTTGGTGGTCTTTGATAGATCTTCACACTGCCGGAAAAGGCGCAGCGATTCTCTATAGTTTCCCTTTCGATAAGCTTTCAAACCTGTCTCATACAAGGTGTGCATGAGACTTCGTTGCGCTAAGCACGGGGTAACGCTGAAGCATGTGACGAGGAGAAGAATTACCAGAACATGGCGAATTGATGAGTTGTTCATTAGGCGATTCCTACTTCAAAACGCGACATTTTGTGTTTTTTCTCTCTCGCGGGTTGTGAATGCCACCACATGCCTGCACATTCTCGTAACTGCGCTCTCGTCGCCGAGCTCGTCCATGCATCCTTTCAGCACGTTCTCGAATCCGTCCAGGGCCTCTTGAATGTCGCCTTCCCTGACTGCAATCACTGCCAGATAAAAGTCTGCTACGCATTGCCCGAGAACTAATCCCTCGGTCTGGAAATGAAGAGACAGGTGAGTAAAGTGGCACTCCGACATCTCTCGATCATCGGCGTTATCGGAAGAAGCTTCTCGCGCCCATGCTTTGAATCCCTCCGGTGAGAATAGCGAAGTTTCGGGATACTCTTCATTCAGATGTTGCATCACTCGTTGCCAGTGGAACGATGCATATGAGAGTATTTCTTGAAATGAAACTGGCCACTCTTGCTCCGGTATGCCGAGTTCCGCAAAATGGCGTACTCTTGCAGCGTTTGCCTTTTGTTCAACTTCAAAGAAATGTGGATGGTCTATCGGGTAAAGAATTCTAGCGAAGTGAAGCGCATCGGCAGCAATTTCATTAGCGCCTCTCAGTTCTTTGTTTAACGCGATGCCGGCCAGTTGCGATTGGGTCGTCATTACTGCAAGCAGGAGTTCTGTACGAAGTGATTCTGGAAGGTAACTGCAAATTGTTTTCACCGTGCGGCTCACATCGGCCGTTCTGCGAAAGGCTTGATGCACTGTTGCTTCGGGGAAATTTGTGCCTTCCGGTAGGCATCTTAGTGTGAATAGCAGCAGTCGTGCGCATAATGATGCCAGTGTGGCAAAGGGAATATCTGATGCGGCTGCCATGCCATTGCCAGCTGCTCCGATGACAGAGTCACAGGGGATATTCAGATTATGATCCGGAGCGACAATTGCGGAAAGAGGAGGGTTGCTTTCCGCCGGGTCTGTCGATTCCAGCAAGTTGGATGATTCTAACGCGACAGCATCTTGAGGTGGACTCCAGAGGTCTGCGGCGATCCTTGTCAATGCTTCGTGGCACAGTTCAGCAGCTTCGACATAGTCCCCGCGCTCACCCGCCAATAAAGATCGTTGAAAAACGGTGAATCCGATTTCTTCAAGTGTGCATTCGCTTTGCTCCATCAAGTATTTGGATCGGGAAAGAAAGGAATCACAAGCTTCTAGTTTCTTGTCGGCCAGGCACTGCACTCCCATTGCATACCAACCTCTGGCTAACGATTTTCTTGCCTCCAACGAAGCACCCTGGTTCTCGGCAATTGAAATAGCATAGCTGGCATTTTCCGCCGCCTCTTCTAAGCGGTCTTGTTTTGAAAGAAGAACGGATAGTTGGCTATGCAGTGAGGAAAGAAGCGGTGAGGACTTTCCTCTTTGGAGGGAGATGGTAGTTAACAGCAGATCCTCTGCGAGTTCTCGTTGTCCATTCTCGAACAGTTGTATTGCCTGCCGACCAGCCTGGCAAGTTGAATCAGCGGGATGCAACGTGTCTAAAACTGTTGATGTACATTCATCTGCCCCTAATTCTGAAAGACTTTGATGGAGAAGCAGGTCTTTTGCTTCATTGATAATTCGCAGGCGGAATTCTGCGATATTGCGAATCAATTCATTAGCGGTAAAATACTCCGGATTCCACATTTGTGCCAGGTCTCTATGTGCCTCCACCACCTCACTAAGGGCTGCGCCCGGGTGTAATCCCAAGACGAGATATTGAACATCGTGATCCATAAATGTGCTCCAGTTATCGCCACACATTCTATCATCAAATCGGGAGCGCCTTATGACCGCGCCTTCGGGCTTTGCGTCCACTTTACGTCACATTGTAGAAGCAGGATTGATCACTTCTCCGGCAACCGGTTGTTTGAGCAATGCATCTGAATTTGCTGTTGGCGCGTTTAGAGACGACCAGGGTATTTGTCAAACAGTGAACCGTTAACCCTTCTCCATAGCTTTCCCCGGTGGACTTTCGAATCTCGCCCGCGTTTGTGGAATCGTATTTGAATTCAACCGGTCTAAGCGGCTCTTCAAATTCAAACAAACAAAAATTGGCAAACAGCATAGCCTCGGCTTCTTCGTTAAATAATCAGCCGGCCGTTTATTCGATGGGCGGAAAATGATCACACAAGAGATTCTGTGCAAGTTTGTAATATTCTTCGTTCAGTTGGTCGAACCACTGAAATAATTATTTTTTGTGGAACGTTGCTCGGAGCATTCTCTCGAGCGTGTTTGTTTTTTTTGTAGCTATACGGGGACGAAACGATGAGAAGAGCGATGTCGAAGACGTTATTGGCACTAATGACGGTGTCGTACGGCACTCTGGCAGCATGTGCGTCAGGATTGCCATCGAGCAACGATTCAACTTTTGGACAAGAGGTATTGTCTGCCTCTAGACCTGTCGTTGTCGATTTTTATGCTGACTGGTGCGGACCTTGTAAGCGCATGGCACCGGTGGTGGAGCATCTCTCTGATCAGTACAGAGGAACCGTAGATTTTGTGCGCGTTAACATCGACGAAAGCCCGCAGACTGCCCGCCGGTATGGCATCAGTTCGATCCCGACCATAGCAGTGTTCAACAACGGTCGCTCTGTAGACTCCATAACCGGTGCCGTGCCTGAGCAAGAGCTTACAGCAATGATTTCTCGGGCCATTAGCCAGCACGTCAGCAGTACGCGCTAGTTCCGTACTTGATTAAAGTGTAGAAGGAAGCCCCTCTGCGGAAATGAGGCAGCGGTGCTTCTTTTTCTGTGTCAACCGAGACCGTCTACGTCGTTTCGCTACGATGATTCGGTAACGCTTTATAATCTGCATTGTCAGAGAACGTGCGGGTTAATTCGGGCTCTTTCGAGCGTAGCTCCGGTTTCCGACAGATCCAATCCTCGTTTCCTCAACCACGGATAAAGCCAATTATTCTCCATTGGCGTTTGCCATTGATCTGTGTTGATAAAATCTTGCAATGGCAGGAACTGTAGCGGTTCGGGAGTGATAGTCCGTTTGAAGTTCCGCGAAGACAATAAGAGAGGAGTGCCAGATTCGTTCGGGTATATTCTTAGCAGAAGGTCGAATCTGCTGGAGATCCAAAGCCATTATTCACCCGGGCACTGTTATAGACGGACGCTATACGGTGCTGCACGCTCTTGGCGAGGGCGGAACGGGAACCGTGTACAAAGCGAGGGATGTTGAGCTAGGGAGGACTCTAGCCCTCAAGATTCTGCACCCCTCTTGTGTTGGCGATCGGGACAGTGTGGCTCGGTTTTACCGTGAAGCACAGGTTCTGAGCCGGCTCTCGCACCAGCATTTAGTCAGGGTCTTTCGCTTCGGTTTTTGTAAAGATTCTTCGCCGTACATTGCTATGGAATATTTGGAAGGGCAGTCTCTCCGCTCGATTATGATGGATGAGCCTGTATCACTTCCGCAATCGCTGGACATAGCGGTGCAGGTTTGCCAGGCGCTTGCCCGCATTCATGAGGCTGGTGTAGTCCATCGCGATCTTACCCCGAATAACATCATGCTCTTAAATCACTCCGGGCTTGTAAAGGTGATCGATTTCGGCTTGTCGATGTTTACGAAGACCACCACCATGAATCAGCGTCTTACTGACACTGGCATGCTCATAGGCAGCGTGTATTACATGAGCCCGGAGCAGTGTGCGGGACGTCGCGCAGATGCCAGATCCGATATCTACTCGCTGGGCTGCATTCTCTATCATTTGGTATCGAATACGATGCCGTTTGATGCACTAAACCCGATTGCATTGATGAATAAACATGCTAACGAGCAACCCCCGTCCTTGCAAGCGCTGAATGTGGTTTGTCCGCCCGGGCTCGAGACGGTAATACTAAAAGCGATGGCCAAATCACCCTCGCAGCGATATCAGTCTATGAGTGAGTTTCGTTTAGATCTTGAACTCATTATCGCAGGACAGGGCGAATTGATCCCTTCAAATTCTTCCGTTGCACCCGAGTCGAACGTAGTAAACCGGCTACCGCTGGCCCTTGCGGTGTCATTTCTGGTTCTGACTGTTCTTGTCCTTCGCTTTCATCGAGAGACGGAGATGAAGTTGTTAATTCGGTCTCCAGTGATAGCCGCTGATTCCGGGCGCCTGCAGGAGATGTTACGATATAAGTCTCAACCTGTCCGCACTCAGTACCTGCGACTCTGGCTAGACAGGCATGAAGAGGATGAATCGCTTGACGCAGTGCAGGTTCGCCATCAACTAGCTGCCGACGTCAAGTCGACAGAACCTGATTTCTATTACGGGCTGCTTGAACATGCACATAAACAGGCCCGGTCAATCTTTGAACGGGCTATGGCACGTGCAAGGTTTGATGAAGCAGGCGACGCCCTGAAGGAAATTCTGGAGATGGGAAAATGTGTACTGTCACCGTCGGATCGGCGGAAAGAACTCCAGTTCATGGTGAAATCGATTGAGTCAAAAAGGGAGGCCCCGCCATCCCTTCTAGCTGGCGCTAATGCGTGTAGATATCAGATCGGAATTTTATTGGTCAATGATCAAAGTGTTCCTGCCGCTTTGTCCATGTTTACCTCCATTTTGAACAGCTCTTCTCGTTCTTCCGGGAGCCTTGCCGTCAGGTTCTCTTGCATGCTTTACCGGTCTGATTGTTTGTGGAAATTGAAGCGAACATCGGAAGCTGTGGAACAATTACGAGCGGCGTTAATTTATGGCGATAGGCAGCCGAAGAAGGTGTCGAACATCTGGCCCCTGGCGGTCTTCTTGTGCGCCGAAGAGAATCTGGACGACTTGTGCGCAACTGAGGGTCGGAGAGCCAGCGAGTTATTAATGAACAATGGTGTAAAGGCGGGCACTTTATGGTGCATGAATCAGGCGCGAGCCCGAAGTTTGTGGAAGCTGAAGCGTTTTCGGGAGGCGTTCGACGTATTGACTTCCGAGGGCGATAACATTCCCACAGATGAACAACTAAGAGTTTGGAAAATGGCATCTCTCATCAACATCGAAGGGAAGTTAGGTAACGAGCAGAAGGTGCTCGATTTGCTGAAGATACAAATTAAGCAGCTGCCTGCAATCATGCATGATGCAGAAATTCGGCAGATGTTTTGCGTTTTTTCAGAGATCTCCGGTCTACTGGTAGATGCTGGTAAAATGGCAGACGCTGAGCACGTTGTGAATTGTTTTTTGTCGCTCAGAAAAAAATGGGCACGGTGCCCCGTCGATGACGCCACCGTTACTTACGCGAAGGCGATTGCAACGCAGGCACATCTTGTTGGACAATGTAACAAGGAGCGTGAGATCTATCGTTGCATCATGAACCGCATTCTGGAGCAGCGAGGAAACAACGGTACAACGCTTTTGAATGTTTACCTGTGGCTTCTTCAATCCGATGTGGAACTCGGAGACTGGCAAGAGTGTTATGGCGTGCTGAAGAAGCTGAATACTTGTAGCTTGCCTGAATTGGATGAAGACCGGCATCTGGAAATCAAAGTCTTTCAAGAACGGATGCTGTGGCGCCTGAAGCATCGGTCGGAGGCAGAGAAATTCGCGTTAGGAATTTTGGCGCTCAAAAGAAAATCTGCCAATGTCAGGTATAAGGTTGATGCGCTCACGCTACTGGCAGAGATGTATATTAGCGACAAGAAATCGGCCAGGGCACGGCAATTGTTGCAGAAAGCCGGCCGAATATGCGCCGAACAAACGTTTCCAGGAAGAGGACTTCTAATTTCGGTTTCGCTGGCGAAGCTCTATGGAGAAGCTGGCCAGCACTCTGTAGCAAAAAAATGCATCAAGCAGGTTTTTGAAGCAGCTCGGACCATGCCATATCCGATAACCTCGATTTTCTTGAGAGAGCTCTTTCCCCTCTGCGAACAATTCGGTTATGAGAGCGAGTTGCGCTCCATAGCTCAAGAGAGGGAGTGTATAGTCCATGCCAGGGCGATGACACTGTTTGAACAATTGAGCTTTGAGCCTGATCCTGCATGGCGAAGTATTTCTCTGGCCCCGTGAAATCCGAACATCGAATCGTGTCCATTGTATGATTGCTCTGTAATTGCCATGGGTCTATTTGTCTATCAAATGTCCGGTAGCCGCTAATGTGGCTTGTTGTCGACAGCGCTGTTTGTCAAGTAACCGACAATTATGGTCGTCAGCAGGTGAAAGTTAGCTGAAGGCGTGGCAAGACACTCATGTGCTCCTTCAATCGAAACGGGCCGGTGAGATCGAACTTACAACTAGATTACGTTTTGTCAACCGATAAGTTCGACGGATCAGTCTGAACCAGATTTTAGGAAATCAAGTGGAAGTCAAGTGATAGTTTTTGATCATGCCGGGTAGCAAAAATTCAACCAGTCGATGGTTATCGGTGAAGCATCTTTCTTTCGGCATCGCCCTTCTGTCGGGCACCGCCGCTGGTGCTACCGGACAAGCCTGTGCCGAAGAAATGGCTGTGAGCGGTCGGATCGAAGCATACGAAACTTCCGTAGGGGTCTCGGTACCCGCGCGGGTGAAACTAGTTTCCGTTCGTGAAGGTGACACTGTTCGCAAAGGACAACTCATCTTGCAGCTTGATGATCAGGAGATCCAGGCTCGCATAAAAGGTATCAACATCATTATTGCAGCGGCACAACACCAGCAGACACAGGCTAAAGACTGGCTCCATGTGCTGAAACGAGAACTGGAGCGTGCTACTGCTCACCCTGTCGCACTGCCGTCTCGCCTTGCCGATCAGAAAGCTCCGGTTCTGGCCAAGACAGAGCTGAAAGCTTCCATGCTAACTTCAGCCAATAGTGGGGACAAACCTCGTGTACTCGCGGTTTCAAGCCAGTCTGAGGTTAGTCCCGTTGAGGAAGATTCGCTGGGAGCGATCAGTTTGAATGCACAGTTGAATGCTCTTGATGAAGGCTTGAAATTCGAGCAATCCACTATTGATGAAGCTTATAACGCGCAATGCAAGGCGCTCAATGATGGATTTCAGGCCAAGCAATCGGCGCTAGACGATGGCATCAAAACAAAAATGTCTGCGCTGGAAGAAGGGTACAAAATCAAGACTAGTTCTTTTAAAGGAGGATTGTTCTCGTCGCTGTCCGGGGCGAACAAGGCGAAGCACATAGCAGCAGATGAAATTTACAAAGCCAAGAAGGCCGCCTTAGAAGATGCTCTTAAGACCAGGCAGGCGGCTCTCGATGAGGCGAAAAAAGCGGATCAGGCGGCACTGGAGCAAGCTGTGAAAGCCAAGCGTCAGGCAGTGGACGAAACCTTTAAGAGTAAGCGTCAGGCACTGGCACAGGTAGCTGAAACTGAAGCTGTAATGGAAAGGACGATCAAGAACACGCAAGCATCGTTCAAAACTGAACTTGGAAAGTTGCAATCGGGCCTGTCTCAGAAATTATCATCAGGACCGGCTTCGTCCATCAGTGAAACATTGAAGGCCGCCCAACTGAGCAACCTTCGACTTCAATTGAGTCAAGTAGAGGAATCTATCGCAGTTGCGGCCACTGAGGTGGCGAAGGCGCAAGCTGCCAGAGAAGAGGTCAATGCCAGAGCTACGTACTTTAAGGTGTATTCTCCTACCAATGGAACTTGTGCACGAAGCAATATAAACACCGGCGAAGTAGCCGTTCCGGGGCAATCGCTTATGACGCTGATTGATCTCAACAACGTTTATATGAGAGCGTTTATTCCTGAAGGTAACATCGGCAAAGTAAAAATTGGACAATCAGCAGAAGTATTTCTCGATTCGGCGCCTAAAACGCCTCTCAGCGCAAGAGTTGTCGCCATTGATCCGCAGGCTTCGTTTACTCCTGAGAATGTGTACTTTAAAGATGACCGCGTCAGGCAAGTATTTGGTATCAAGATAAAAATTGAAAATCCCGATGGCATGGCAAAACCAGGAATGCCTGCTGACGGAAAGATTCGCCTTGGAGACGCGAGCAAGTGATAGCAGGTTCTGCTAGCAGAGCTGATGATACCGACTCGCCGAGCAAATCGGGCTCTGCTCAGTCAGATTATGTTATACGAATTAGCGGTGTTCACAAACGTTATGGAAAAGTTGAGGCTCTGCGCGGAATTGACCTGGCAGTGCCACGTGGTGAATTGTTTGCGCTGATTGGTCCTGATGGTGCCGGCAAAACAACAATCTTTCAAATTCTCTCCGGTGTAATAGAACCGTCGTCCGGAACCGCTCTGATTCTGGGGGAAGCCCCTTCGCGAATGCGGTCGAAAATGGGCTATCTGACCCAGCATTTTTCCCTCTATCCTGAGCTGACCATTGATGAGAACCTTCGGTATGCCGCCGGAGTGCGCAACGTTCCGGGAAAGATTTTTGCCGAGCGCCGAGAGCAATTGCTCTTGAAAATGAGCTTGTCACCATTCTCCAAAAGACTGGCCGGACTTCTTTCCGGAGGCATGAAAACCAAGCTGGCACTCTGTTGTGCACTTATAGCGCAGCCCGAAGTGCTTCTACTTGATGAACCAACTACCGGAGTTGATCCTGTATCGCGTCGGGAACTCTGGCAACTACTCGCGTCCATCGCGCAGGAAGGAGTGACAACGATTGTTGCTACACCGAATCTAGATGAAGCGGAAGTGAGCAGCAAAGTCGGGCTCATTTATGATGGGCGCATTCACCGCACGGGCAGTCCTGCCGAATTGAGGTCGGCTCTGGCACTCAATCGGCTGGAGGTGCAATGCGGGTGGCTTGAGGCAGCGGAAGACGAGTTGGTGAACGCTGCTCTTCCCACAGTGGTCGATATACAAGCTCGCGGCGACCGTCTCGATGTGCTTGTTCGTGATGGCAGTGAAGGGACACGGCAAATCGAATCACTTCTATCGGAGGCCGGTCTGTCACCGTATACGATAGTGCAGGCTGAATTGACGCTGGAAAATGTTTTTGCCGTGAATCTAGCATCTGTTGCTGTCCAGCGTAACCCGGCGGTGAACTTGCAACGTGAGGATGACGATCGCGATCTAAATAAATTTGCAATTCAGACTACAGATTTGCGAAAAAATTACGGAACCTTTCAAGCGGTGAAGGGTATCAGCCTTGAGATTAGATACGGGGAAATATATGGATTGCTCGGAGCCAACGGCGCCGGCAAGACCACCACTATTCAGATGTTGTGCGGGCTGGTAAAACCTGCCTCAGGGCAAGCTACAGTGGCGGGCATTCCTCCCTGGCAGCATACAAGCAAGACCCGCCAGAACATTGGCTATATGAGCCAGAAATTTACGCTCTATGATGACCTGACTGTTTTGGAAAACATGGAGTTTTACGCAGCTACTTATGAAATTTCTCGGGCGCATCGGCGAGAAAAAATTGCATGGGCAATTTCAGTATGTGGTTTGACCGGAATGGAAAAGACTCTCACGGGACAACTTCCCAGAGGCTGGAAGCAGCGCATCGCATTTGGTGCCTCTGTGATGCATGAGCCGCAAATCTTATTTCTTGACGAGCCTACCGCCGGGTTGGACCCGTTTGGTCGGCGCCAGTTGTGGCGACTGATTCGCGAGTTTGCCGCTCACGGCACTGCGGTACTCGTTACCACACACTTTCTTGATGAAGCCGAATATTGCCATCGTCTGGGATTGATGCTCAGTGGAACACTGCTTGCGCAGGGTTCACCGACTGCACTCAAACGAGATCAAGCAGGAAAACTCTTCGAGGTGTCCACTGAGCATGTGCTGAAGGCTTTCCAAGCGCTATCCACGAAATTGGAACCGTGGCGAATAGCCATCTTTCCAAAGTGCCTGAAGGTGCTGCTCGATCGCGCTGAGGATGCCACAATCGTGCGCTCCGTTTTGGAGGCTGAGGGAATTGAATGCCCGCAATTTCGTGAGATCGCCCCGTCGCTGGAAGAAGTATTTATCGCCATGGTTCAGCGTGGGAAGGCGCAATGAGAACTATCCTTGCCCAGGCCGGGAAAGAGTGGGCTGAGTTTCATCGCGACCGTGTTAGCGTGGCAATGGCTTTCGTCTTGCCCCTGGCCAGTCTTCTGATGCTTGGATATGGTGTGAGACTGGAAAGTAAGAACATAACTTTGATTGTGGAAGATCAGGACAAGAGCTTTGCCAGCCGAACATTCGCAGAACGATTGTATGCGACCAATACTTTGGTTCGCGGGTCATGGAAGGGAACCGTTTCTGCTGAAGATGCGATGGCGGCGGGCGGTGCTAAGGTGGCGATAATTTTGCCGCCGGATTTCAGCAAGAATCTGAGCCTTGGTCGAACTGCTTATGTGCAGGCTCTTGTAGATGGTTCTGACGTTAATACAGCGCATGTTGCCTCGTCTGTTATAAGAGGCGCGAATACGTTTTTTTCGCGCATGGTCGAATCAAAATTGCCGGACCGTTCGTACCGGGTTGTGCCCAAGGTTCGCATTTGGTTTAATCCATCTTGTAGAGAAAATCTCTTTATAGTACCCGGTGTTTTCGCCATAGTGCTCTGGCTCTATCCGTCTCTGCTTGCTGCTGTGGCGGCATCGCGAGAGAAAGATCAGGGCACTGTGGTGCAAGTCTACGCATCGGGGATCAAGCCAGCGCAATTTATTATTGGCAAAGGACTGATCTATGTTTGTGTTGGTCTGTGCGAAGCCTTAGTCATCATGATCTTCGGGTGGCTCTTGTTTGGTGTTAAGCCAATCATTGAGCCGAGCGCCGTTCTGCTTGCAACGCCAATCTACATTATGAACGCAGTGATGTTTGGTTTGTGTCTCGGGCTTCGTGCTTCATCGCAGGTGGTGGCAGTGCAGGCAGCGTCAACAGCGGGATTCTTTCCTGCCCTGTTGCTTTCTGGTTTTGTCTATCCCATAAGCAATATTCCTTTTCCGCTGTCGGTGTTCTCATGGGTGGTGCCTGCTCGGTACTATATGGAAGTTACACGAGACACATTCGTTCGCGGTGCCGGATGGTCTGCAATCTGGTTTGATCCGTTGATTCTGCTTGGTTTCACCCTGTTGCTCTTCATTGCCACCTGGCTCAAAATGAGGAGGATGCAAATGACATGAGCGTCAAGATAATTGATCACTTCCTCGACAGTCGCCTGTGGGGGCTCATCGTGAAAGAGACGCGGCAGACGATGCGAAACAAAGTCTTGCTCTGGCTGTTACTGTTTCCGCCCACGCTTCAGTTGCTCATTATTGGCGGCACTGTCGACCCCGGTCTGCATAATGTGAAGTTAGGGATTGTTGATTACGATCGATCGCGCGCCAGTCGTGATCTTATCGCCAGCATTACCTCTGGTAAGGTATTTTTCGCTACCGATCTGGTGGGAGACGATCGGGCGCTGGGCGAAATGATTGAGAAATCACGGCTGGGGGCAGGTCTGGTGATTCCTTCCGGCTTCGATCGAGACCTGTTCAGGAACCGCAAAGCAGAAGTGCAGGTGTTGGTGGACGGAGTGGATGTCTTCACCGCAAACATCGCTAAGAGCTATTTGATGCAATTGATCAGTCACTATTCTCCATCTGATCAAGCCGTTCCGTCACCAGTGAAAATGCAATTGAAAGTTATTTTCAATCCTGGTCTGAGGTCTAGTTGGTATTTTGTGCCAGGAATACTCGGTGGCGTTTTGACGTTAACTTGTACCCTCGTTTCATCGTCGGTCCTCTTACGTGAGAAAGAGCTGGGCACCTTGGAACAGCTGTTAATGACCCCGGTGGCGGCATGGGAAATTTTGCTGGCGAAGATTATCCCGCTATTCTTCCTTCTTATGTTTGATGTTTTTCTGGCAGTAATGATCGCTCTGTTGGTTTTTGATGTTCCATTTCGTGGCAGCATTCCAACCTTTTGTGTGGCTTCTGCTCTTTATGTATGCGTGGGAATAGGGTTGGGCATGATGCTTGCTACCGTCTGCCGAACTATGCGCCAGGCGCAACTGGCAGCGTTTTTTATCAATATTCCTTCGATTCAACTTTCCGGTGCGGTGGTGCCGTACGACACCATGCCAGCCGTCATGCAACAAATGGCCAACTTCGCTCCGTTGCGATACTACACTACTGTTGTGCGTAGCGTAATGCTTAAAGGAGCCGGCATTGAGTTGCTCTGGCCGGAACTGCTTTTGCTGGTGATTGCGATAGTTGTATTATGGACTTTCAATTTGGTTCGCTTCCGCCGACAGTTGAGCTAGATGCCCAAGAGTAGCACCAAAAATGCGTTCACCCGTCATGAAGCCTTTGTGCAATCGAAATCGAATCAGTTGATGGCGGTTGCCGGGTGTGCGTCTCCTCTTGCGTAGTTCGGGGCGGTTTGGTAGTGATTACGGTCAGCTCTCGGTGCCCCGTCAGGCCGCTTCGGCAGTTTCCGAGACAGCATGCCACGACAGTTCGCTGCAACGGCGGTGACTTACGTTCCTGGTAGATTCCGGATCTTATCCGCTAAAGCGACCCGTGCGTTGTAGCGTATTTGGTTGCCCTTTTGGCACTAGCCCTTTAATTACTGCCACCGCACATGGTGCCTGCTGAGAAATTGCCCGGGAGACGCTTCCGAGGAGGAGCCTGGTTAAACCGGTCTTTCCATGCGAGCCCATAACGATCAAATCCGCATTGCAAGAGAGGGCGACATTCAGAATTACTTCTCGGGGATCACCATCTACAATTGCTGTGGACACACGCCCCGGTCCGGTTGCCTCTGTGAGTTTCTTAGCCATCTCTTGCAGTTCTCTGGTAGCTTTTTCGAATAGTGATTTGTGCTCTTCAACAAGACCCGACACAAGTACCGGGTTCATTTCACCGGAAAAGAATTCAGCTAGTGGTGGAATTGCCGTTACCAGCTTAAAGACTGTGTTCTCCCCCCAGTTAATATTCATCAACCAGGTCAGTGCCGCGCGTGCATACGCTGAGTTGTCCACCGAGAGCACGATAGATTTAAACCCTTCATGCGCATGTTGTTCGTCTGGTGCCTTCTTCGCAATAATGACAGGGCAATGTGCTTGCAACAGAACTCCCTGAGAAACGCTGCCGAGAAATATTGCATCGAGGCCTTTCTTGCCTCGTGTACCCATGACTATCAGGTCGGACGGCCAGTGCTTTGCAACTTCTGCGATTTGTGTTTTGGGATCGCCTTGAGCTATCTCTGTGGATATCGTGCAGTCTTGTAGACGTTTCTTTAGTTCGTCTGCCTTGTTTGTGAGCACGCTTTCAATGTTAATGGTGTCCTCAGAATGACTGCCCTTCGAATGTTCCTGGTGCTTAACGCTAAGGAGCTTGATCTCAGTTCCTGCTTGCCATTTGGTACCAACCAATGCGCTAAGCGTAGATTCTGCCGAGTCGGAGCTGTCAATTGGCGCAATTATCTTCATGGGTTTCTCCGAATTTGACCGTGCCACACAGGCGACGAATTATACAGCTTGCATGTGATCGGTTTATGATGGAGTACCCGTAGATGCCAACCAGCATCAGATTCGGGGCAGTCTGTGTATCTCGGGCGGAGCTGGAGCGACGGCGACCACGGCTTACCCTGGTACAATCAAAGCAGAATGGTAACTTCGGGCAATTGATTCTCTAAAGAGGACCCTGTGCATGAGAAAAACGCCAAGTGTGTGGATGCTGATTTTGGCATCAATTGCCTGCGAAGGTTGGTTGCTAACAAATCACGTAGAAGCGCAGTGTCAAGCGCAGCCGGTAAACAGCACGAAGAATCGTGGAGCTCAGTGCCATTCACCAATGACATTGAACAAGATGTTTCTTTTGGCAGATGGGACCGTGACATCGAACAGCTCAAGTTCATCGACCATTCAAAGTTCATCAAGCACCAGTTCCACCACTGGTCCGACCAGTGCCGGGGCTGATGGAGTACAGATTCCGGTGAATGGCGCCGCGTCTGCAGGATCCGTCCGTTCCTCCAATGGAACCACGCTTGAGACCCCTACCGGCGCAGTTGACAGTAATAGCGTTCGTACTTATAAACCAACGCTTATCTTTGTTCCGAAATTCAAAGAGCGACTCTTGAATCTGGCCGATCAGATTCGTCTGGTTCAGTCGAAAGGTTTTATTTCAAGTGATGAAGCGTCTCTCTTTCTTGATCGCCAATCGAAATTGCTTCTACAAGAAGCTGAGGCGAGCAAGAAAGGCTTTCCTCGTCCGGAGCTCGACGATTTGGAAAAAGCCATTACATTGCTGAACTCCGACTTGTTCAAAGCATCCAAAAAAAGTGATCCCGTCAAGCCGGGTCCAGCACAAACGGAAGTAAACGATCCCAATCTCATTCCTGCTTATCCAGATCCCGAACTTCAGCCAGGTAGCGGAAAAATTCCGTAGCGAAACCGGCTGAGAATCGTGACGTGGAAGTCGCGCGGAAGATGCTCGGTGCTACTGCCAGGAAACTGATTTATCGCATGAACTCAGCCGGTGCTTGAAGGCTCTCTTAGCGATAATGGATCAGAACATTCAATGTTAAGATTGTCTTTTTTGTAGGACATCCCGTGTAGGAGATCGTCATGTGCGATAAAACATGCCGCTGGTGGGATATTTGCTCCTTGACCATATCGCCAGTGAGCTCGATAGAAATATCACAAGGCCGACGAGCGTTGCCCGAGAACTGGCAGGGGTTTCAGACAACGATAGGAAAGGCGGGAGGCGGAAAGGTTCCATGAGAGACAACCGTTCGGAATTGGCGTGTTTGAATTTACAAGTCTGCCTCATTGAATGTGCGCAGTGGCACCATAGACAAAGCACGCCTTAGTTGGTTCAGCCGTGGAAATTTTGCAGCGAACTCCTGGTCAATTATTAGCGCGGATTAGCCCGCGTTTGTGGCAGATTGTTTTCATTTTTCCTGCGCCGGTGAATTGTTGGTTCTGGAAAGAAACTGATGGTTTTACAATGATTGATGCCGGACAGCCATGGAATGCTGCGGCGCTTCTGCGGGCAATTCAGTTTCTGGGAGAACCACTCAGACGCATTGTAATTACGCACGCTCATCCGGATCATGCGGGCTCCGCGGCTGAACTAGCAAGCGAGACCGGTGCACTGGTTTACGCGCATGAACAAGACATTCACTATTTGCAAGGGCGAGCGTGCATGGCAGATGCCGACGGGTACGGCCCCTGCCGTTTGTTGCTTAGCACCGCCCGTTTTTTGCGACTTCTCGATCCACCGCCGATTGAGAAAATTGTTGCCGTGTCGAAAGACGATATGATTGGAACTTTGAGAGTCATCTATACTCCCGGGCATACACCTGGCAGCATAAGCATGTGGTCTGAAGATGACGGCTTCTTGTTCTGTGGGGATAACATCAGTAGCACAGTTAAGAAGCTGAGTTTGAATCTAACGTGGTTTACACTGGATTTTGATCGGCTGAAGTGTAGCACTGAGCAATACAGGGAGCTACCTGTGAACATGCTGCTTCCCGGTCACGGTCCTGCTTTTGGGGGAGAGAAGTGCTCGCGAGAGTTACGTCGACTGCTTGGAGGAGGTAGTGTCTACTAGCGGACCATGATTCTCTGTAGGTGTGAACCAATTCGGTCGAAATAATTTAAGAAGTAAACTGGAATGGACAATCCAGAAAATTAGCTGATGCATAAGTGAATTTGCGACCAAAAATTTATCACACTCGGCGAAGCTCTCACACCTGCGCAAATTCGATCAACTGATTCATTCATAGTGCTGGTCCTGTCACCTATCAATTAATATCAACTCTTGTTTGAACAGGGCATAAAGAATGAGGTAACCTCTGGTCAAAATAATTGATGTCGACTGAACAAGAACTGACAATTCGCGAGACGTCTCGTTCGGTCCCCAGTGATTTGGCTTTGCCTTCACGCTATAACGTTCAAGGTTTAGTTGGCCGTGGTGGAATGGGCGAGGTGTACCGTGCATTTGATAGCGAGCTCTCGCGAAGTGTCGCAATCAAGGTTTTGCATACAGACTTAGCCTCCACTGTTGAGGGGCATCAGCGATTCTTGCGCGAAGCTAGAACATTAGCCTCGCTCAGTCACTCTAATATTTTGAAAATTCACAGTTTCGGAATTACCGGCGAGGACAAACGACCCTATCAAGTATCTGATTTACTTGAAGGAGAAAGTCTGGCGGAGTATTTTGCGCGCCAGGGTGTTTTGTCAATTGAAGAGTTTCGATCTGTTTTCACCGGGATTGTCGATGCGCTAAAGCTTTCTTCGTCCAAAGGTATTGTGCATCGCGACATTAAACCGAGCAATATATTTCTATGTCAGGGAACGGAAGGGCTCACTCCCATCCTCTTAGATTTTGGTATAGCAAGCTTGGAAGGATCAGACCAACACAAAACTCTTACCGCCACCAATAGTTTACTGGGCAGCCCGTCATACATGAGTCCTGAGCAGTGTCGCGGTGGAAAGATATCCTCTTCGTCGGATATCTATTCTCTTGGTTGTGTGATGTATGAGGCTCTGATTGGCCGCGCTCCTTATAGCGGTGAAACGGCTCTGGAGACAATGTATAAACACATGTCGGAGACGTTGCCCAAGCTAAATGCCTTTGTAAGCGACAAGGCCGAAGCAATGGCGCTCTGTAGTGTTATTCAGTCTTGTCTGCAAAAGGACCCTGATCGTCGACCAGCGACGGTAGCAATTCTTCAGGCTGAACTCAAGAAAGCTTTGGACGAAACGCCTGATCTGATCCGGTTTTGCGCAAATGCACCGACGGCTTCGCGTCGACAAACCTTCAAGAGATTCCTACCTCTTTCTTGTACGGTATTACTGATGGTGGCATGCGGCTCCCTTACGGTGGGTCTACATCGGGGATGGGTGAAAGATGAAGCTAAGTTGGTGTTTCAGCATCGAGGTGACGGTGGTTTTGTGAAATTTGAACAACAGGTTGCTCGTGCGCAGTCTAATTTCGATCGATCTCGCGAAGCGTCTGATGGTTTACTCCTTCTCCAGCACTTGGAGCGGCTGCGAGATAGCTACTGGGAAAGAGGGCGGTTGGAGAATGCGTTACAGATAACAACGCGCATGATCGATCTATTGAATCATCTTTCCGAGAACATGACAAATAAGGTCGAGCTGTGCCTGGAT
This sequence comes from Candidatus Obscuribacterales bacterium, assembly GCA_021732565.1. Taxonomy (GTDB): domain Bacteria; phylum Cyanobacteriota; class Vampirovibrionia; order Obscuribacterales; family Obscuribacteraceae; genus JAKFUT01. Next base: position 3,994 of record JAKFUT010000135.1, on the reverse strand, counting down.
CAGTTTACTCTTTGCCGTCAACTGGCATGGCAGTGCTCCGATTCAGTCCGAGCTGCTGAATTATTGCAGCAGGCTGACGAGAATCTGACTATGGCTCAATCTTGTGCACGTCCGTCCAATAAAGTTGGTAGTTTGTTGGTTGCACTTTACGGGTCTGTCAGACTCGCTGAGAGCGGTAAGATTACCGAGTCGATGCGTGCTCTCAAGGTTGTTGATGATCTCCACAGGAAGATTGGTTTTTCTTTGCTGGAGAACGCGATTATGGCTGATTCCAGAGGTGATTGGCGACCCGGAAGGTTCAAGGACGCAACAGTGCAGTTGATACTGACAGCGAAATGCAGTTCTCCGGTAGATGCACTGGTTCTATGCGAAATGCTTGGCTCCCAGGCTCAGTGCCTTGATTCTCTGCATGAAGTACAGACGTCTAACAAGGCACGTAAGTATATGAAAACTTTACTGTCACGGTGGTTTAAGCAACCACCGCTTGAAAAGAAGTCCTTGGCGATATACACGGCTGCGTTAGCTGAAGCAAAGAAAGAATCTTTGGCTATGGCACCAAGAGATGTCAAACAATTCCTGGACTCGGCCGGACGGGATCTCAATACATTGAATGGAATCGCTCATACCAATGTAACGGCATCGCGACAGTGAGTTGAGTTCAAGGCGAAAATGAGGCACCGGGGTTGTAATTGAGAACTTTAATCATAGTTGGTGCGTAGCGGGCATAAAAGCAACAAGGAGAGTTGCGCATGCTATTGCCCGGTACTGTTGTGGATGACCGTTACGAGATTCTCGAAGTCATTGGCGAAGGAGGATCGGGGCAGGTATATGCATGTCACGATTTGCGCCTGGAGCGTAAAGTGGCCTTGAAGTTCGTCAATCATTCAGAACTCTCTGTTGAAACGCTTGCCCGCTTTCAGAGAGAAGGCAAAATACTATCGCGCCTGTCGCATTCGAATATACTTGGGATCTTTCGCTGTGGGTTGACCAAAGATCAACGCCCGTTCATAGCGATGGAGTATGTGTCTGGCTGCGATCTGCGCAGCAGCTTGGCCAAAAATGGAGTTTTTTCTGCCGACCGCGTTATGTCGATAGCGTTGCAGGTCTGCGACGCACTCAGTCACGCTCATCGCGAGAGCATAATTCATCGCGATCTTAAACCGGCCAATATAATGCTCACTGATACCGAATCTGGTGTCGATTTCGTGAAGGTCGTTGATTTTGGAATGGGGCGAATTCTAGAGGGCGGTGGACAATCCACGTATACGACAACTGCTTTGCAAGGAAGCCTTCATTACATGAGTCCTGAACAGTGCAGTGGTAAAACTGTCGACAGTCGTAGTGATATTTACTCCTTGGGTTGTGTTCTCTATGAATTACTCAGTGGCGAGCCTCCGTTTGAGGCAGACGATGCTTATGCAGTAATCAACATGCATCTGAAGAATCCGCTGAAGCCCATCCCTGCGTCGCGGACGAAGGGAACTGTACCGGCTGGATTAGACTGGGTGTTGCGAAAGGCGACGAACAAAGATCCAGCTTGCCGTTATCAGTCTATGGAAGCATTTGCCAACGATATTAAACTAGTACAAAGCGGTGAGGGGACGGTTTTGTATGCCGACACAGGCAAGAATCATTTTGGCAATTCTTCATTTCGCATAGGCGCGATTGTGGTGGTCTCAATTCTCGCGGCAATAATGGCAGTTTTCGGTGCTTACATAATGAGGGAGAACTTGTCAAAGAAATTTTCCGTTGAGAAATCGAATCTTATTGTGCGGAAAAGACCATACACCATGATGGAGCTTATACCTTTAACGAAGGGTCTCGCGGAGCAAATCAAATATTCCCAAGACTGGCTGTCCAAATATGGTAGTTCGGACGACCTGTATGCTGCGGATATGCACTATCAGCTTGCCAGTCTTTATTCTTCTGAGGGAAACTCGATTGCAATGGAGATGGCCGAGAAGGAAGCACTGACTAAGTATCTGAAAATTTATCACAGCCCTGCCAACTCTGTGAGCGATTCAGACAGGTGGCATGCTTATTCTCAAGCCATCGACTTGCTCTGGAAGCAGAGGCTCTTCTTTCAGGTTGAGAAACTTCATCTAGAGCAACTTCATCTAGCGCAACTTAAGAACGGTGATTTTAGATCAAACAAAGACTTGGCAATTCTGCTAGGAGGACTGAGCGAGAGTGCGTTTATGCAAGGCAAACAGAAGGAATGTTTGAAGTGGGCAAAACAGGCGCTCGGTATTTTGGACTCGGTGCAAGATACAGAGGTCGACGGGTTTCGCGCTTTACTTAGCGTAGCTGGCGCCGAATTTGCAACGGAAGACACGGTGCCAGCCATGAAACATCTTGATCGGGCGATTTCCATGGCATTTAATTCGCCCGATAATCCGAAGTCTTTGTATTATTTGGAGCTGGCAGATAAGCGGTTCCAGGAGGATGTGCCTTTCTATGCGGCGGCAGCATTGAGGATTTCTGAAGCCCTGGAAAAATTTGTAAGGCAGGCGCAAGCTCGGAATAAGAACTTATCCCTGGAGAGCAAACTGCCGGAAATCGCTCTTCATCATGCAATTGCGCTAAGTCGCCTGGGTCATTTCGCAGATAGCCAACCAAAGCTGATGGCGTTGCGCGAACCTCTGGCGAAAGATCCTGATGGCCTGGCCCTTTGTAATAATTGGCTAACTAGAAATGCACTGGCCCAAGGATCGTTTGCAGACGCGAGACGCTTTCTTGCAGATGGGATAACAGCTTGCGGAGACATTGTACCGCCGGATCGACAGATCGTGTTCATGGCTCAAATTACGAGCAGTTCTGGTCCTGAGTATTTGATTCCGTCAACAATTTGCCAGCAGATAGAAATGAAATTGCAAAGAATTCCCATTGAGTACCAGATAAGGGAGGTCGGAAATTTACGAATTATCCTGTGGTCTATGTGTCGGTCCACTCCATCGGCCGCTTACGTAGAAATTCTGTTGAAATTGGCGGAGGAATTGAAAAAACGCAAAAAGATTGGACAGGCTCGGCTCAATGAATTTCTAGCGGCGGATATTCTGATTCTATCTACAAAGCGAAGCGAAGAACGTGCTCGTCAGCTTCTACGCAGTAGCTTCGACTTTGGTAATGATCTCGAGTTTGGAGATAGGATGTATGGGATGAATTGGGCTATTGACTCTGCAATCAAATTGCATGACTATTCGATGGCTTTGAATCTCTGCAAAAAAGCGGTTGAACTGTGTGATGCTGAGGAAAATTCCAAACTGGTGGCAGAGTTAAGGGAAGTGATTCTGTATGACCGTTTACTCAGCGAGTCTCTTCTTGGTGATTTAGCTGCTGCAAGTCGCACCGCCGAAGAAGGAGTGAAACTGTTTAACCAATTTGGATTACGAGATTTCAAATTAGCCGCGAGATTCGGTATTTGGAGTGCGCGTTATTACTGCGATTTGAAAAAATATGATTTTGCCCTCTCAAAACTGAATCAGATTAAGAGGTACGAAGAATTAGACATTTCAATGAAGCTAGAGATTTTGAAGTTGAGACACGAGATGCTGAGGCTAACCGGAAAAGCTGAGCAAGCCTTGCTACTGTCTAGGGAGATGGTTTCTCTGCAATCAAAGGCTGAATCGAGCATGCCGCGCTGAAGGTATCTGCAGAAAGCGACTGCACATATCAACATTGTGCAATAAACAGTTTTCGCGAAGAATATTGCTGAGAGAGGGACAGGCGATCCTATTTATTTCGCGGAGAAAAGCGATGTACAACGAATTGGATAATAAGTTTGAGCCCGGCGAAGACACGGTGTCTTGTTCCATTGAGAGCTGTGCCGAAGCCATGGACGAAGTCACCGCTGCACGCAGTAGCAAGACTCGGTCCAAGTCCAAGTCTCCAGCAGCCGAAGTTCCAGGCGGATGTGTAATTCAACCAGGGGAAGGCGATGGCGGCAATGGTTCGGGAGCGCCGAAGGATGTTCTGAGCAAGCTTCCCGGAGTTA
>JAKFUT010000038.1 GCA_021732565.1 Candidatus Obscuribacterales bacterium | reverse complement strand
TCAATCAAAACACTTAGGTGTTTTCAAATTAGAGTTGGTTGTAGTATCCGGCTAACTTGGTTCCGGTATTTCTCATTTTGAGAGCTTTCATACTGGCCTGGATGTAGCGTTCCTGCAGATCGCCAGAGCTGAAGGCAGTCGAGCTATTGTATTTGAAAACAATTCCATGACGTGCCAGAGCCGATGCTGGCAGAATCTTGTCTGCATTCCTGTAGTCTTTCATTATGAATGCTGAGGACAATCTGGAGCTGGCAAGCATGTTCTCAATTTGGCGTACTTGCGCTTTGGCTTTTTCGGAATCGGCCGGTGAAAAAAAAATGTTATGAAAGTATTTGCGTCCTTGCTGCAAATCATTCAAATTGGCTTTTAGCCACGTGTCCATTGAATCGTCGGAACGTTGCGAATCGAGCAATGTAATACCCTTGACTTTATCCTGGAGACCATTTCTGGAAATCTCGGAAGCGGCTGCGCGAAATCCACCTGCAAACGTACTTACATATATCTCCGAAATGTTGTCTATGGTGGCACTTTGCAGCGGCTCTATCTTTGAAAAAATCTCGACGAGCATATTCTTGAAGAATCCCGGTCTGTTAAAAGGTCCAGAGTCCATGGTGGAAGAGGCGGGATCCAGTGCCCATTCAGGCATCACATAAACCGAGTTTGGTGGTCCCTCTTCCATCTGTTCCTGAATTTTCTTACCCGTAAACTCCTGAACAACATTGTTTGACAGTCCATGGTTGTGAATCAGCAATATGATCGGCTTGGCCGGATCGAATCCCTTCTTTATGTACACAAGTGCATCAGGGCTCGTATGCCTGGCTGTTCTATATTTTAGTTCGTGTAAGTAGTACACGCGATCAGTGTTCGATGCAAACGGTTTGTCTACGGGGGGCGTTATCGTCGCCTGATGCGGCCACCCGGGAAAGAGTTCTTTTAGCCTGTCAATCGGACCTTTCTCAACTCCTAAGCGTGGCTCCGTCGCGGGCGGAACAAGGCTCGTAATTGGCGTGCGTGGAATGATAACCGGGGATGACTGAGTCTTGAGCATGCTCGTGTTTTTGGCTGACTGGTGGTAATTATCTGCAGATGCCGGAGTCAGCGAAGTTATCACCAGCATACCTGCAACTCGAATATAAGTAGAATGGCGCATTGGCGATCGCTCCCGAGGTTTTGTTTCCTGCTCTAGCGCGAACCCCGCACGAGCAGCAGTACAAATGATCACAGTAGATTCTGACTCAGTAGACGCAAATCTCTCGCGGTGGTTGCCAATTCAAGGAACCTGTTCTTTGATCTTGCAATGAAGTAGCATTTTGTGCAGGACATGTTGGAGTCTGAAGTCTGAGTTCCTTCGTTAGTCATTTCAGTTTTGTCCGCTCGAATCGGGAGAGTCCACGAGCCTTCCAACAAGAGGTGACGATATGACCAGTGAGGATGATATTGCGAACAACTCCAATACTTCGTCGGCTGAAGAACTGGTGACACCGGCTTATACTTCCGAAATGAATGATTGTCTCCAGGAGCCGCCACCTCGCGCTCTGGAGCAGGAAGATCGCTCCAAGCGCCCTGGCAAATTGAAGTTCGTTGGTAGCAGACTGCCACCGAAGATGTTTTCGGCTCTTGAAACTCAAAGAATGGCCGAATCAATCACTAAAGTTATCCGCATTGCCGATTTTCTTCTTCTCATCACCGAACTGACGGCAGTGTTCTCCATGCGCGAACCCGAATTTGAGATGTTCGGGAAAGCCCTGGCCGAAGAACTGGGCGATTTCGGTATTGTCGTAATATTGGGCAAGCGGTCCCTTGCTTTTCACGGTTTGAATCATCCGTGTGCAGTGCAGTTTAAGATGGACCGCGAACTCGACTTCAACACAGATTCAATGCGCACCATCTTATTGGCACAGACATACGACTGGAATACAAAAAAGAATGTCCAGATCGATCCTCCCGGCATCATTGAAGATCTGTGCAAGGATAATCGTCTCACAGAGCCTTATAGTGTCCACTGAGGGTGCCAACTCGTTTTCACAACCGTTGAAGGAACTATTCCACCTTAAATGGAAGAGCTTTCCCAAGCGGTGACACATTGAGCACAATGGACTTGCCCCCACTCATAAGACACGCGGTTGCTTCATGCTCACACTGATTGAGAACCTAATTTATCGGGTACTTGGGGAATGGACACCGATGACGGGTATGAGTCATGGCCAATCAAGATAACGAAGACGAAACCAAGAAAGCAGGCGGTTTAGCCGGTACAGGAGCCGGAATGATAGCGGGGGCTCAAGTGGGTACGGTGCTAATTCCCATTCCCGTGGTTGGGACTTTCACCGGGGCGGTTGTCGGTGGTATTTTAGGGAGCAAAATCGGCAAGAAAGTCGGTGGTGCATTATCCGGATCTGCCGGATCAAGTACCACACCCTCGTCCGAGGCCCCCAAAACTGACGTCTCTAAAGAAATTGAACGCCTCGCACAGCTACGCGCTCAAGGAATACTCGATGAGGCGGAGTTCAAGGCCGCTAAGGCAAAGCTTCTCGGACTATAGACGGGGTCGAAATCGGACTATAGGTCGTCCACACTATTTCAAAACCTGGCGAATCCAGCAGCCTGATTTAACTGGCTGAAATCTAGCATAGTTGATTTTCATCGCCAAGACCTGGTCTTAGCTCCATCTGCTCTAACAGCGGTTGCAGCCGGAGCGCTTTTGATAGCTTGGCGAGCCAGAGATGCCTCCACGCCTCGCGCTTGGTTGGGCTCTGGTACTTCGGCTGCATATGATTTTATGCATATCATGCATAAAATCTTACAATTCGGCTTGGCGAAACTCGCAAATTCAGGGCGTTTCGGGATTCGGTTGCTAAGGGAGAATATGCAAATCGCGCATATTTTCATACAGAGCCGATATATGTCCATGCCTGATACCGGCGTGATCCATCAAAATCTTGGCGTGTGTGCAGTGTTATTGCATTTATTTTCGAGGACGTAACGAAGTTCTTCTCTGAGCTCTTTTTCGGCGATACTAAAATCACCAGAGCGATTGCACATTCTTCTGACTTTGAACATAGTGTTCTTCAACTTTCTTGAGACGCCGAACAAATCAAGGTGTATCGCTATTCTTGATTTGATAGAGCAAATAGCCTAGAGAGGGGCTTTGGTCAAGAAACTGCGAATTATTCATGAGCTCACACACTAGATGTACCTCTTGCAGACGTCGCCATTAGTGTGTGCATTGCGCATATATGTTGGATGTTCGTACTATACGCAATTGCCATTTCTGGAAAAGCGTAATGTTAAATGATCGCGAGAGCTACGCCTTCAACATCGCATCGATATACTTCGTCAATATCACTCGGCTTGACACCCTTTCCACCGAATCATAGGATTTGTCGTTATAGCAGCAACTGGAAAGCGACCGCACTTGGCGGGCGCTGTCTTATAATTCGCGACCGCTTGGAGCCTAGCCATTACATGAGCAAAATCGCAATAGTCAGCAACGCGGAAGAAGGTGTGGTTATTGATATCAGCGGCTGTGATTCGCCCGCTGAAGCAAAGCACTATCTCACCTCGACTCTTCAAGTGTCGAGCCGGTTTTGGGAAGGCCTTACGGTGGACATAAACCTGGGGCGACTTGCGCTTACAGCGCAGCAAGTGGGCGAATTGCTTTCCATTGTGCGGGAAGTCGGAGTCGATCCTTCACGAGTGTTGTCTTCGGATGTTACCACCGTGGCAGCACTGTACCAGGTGACAAAGAAGGAGCCGGGGCTAATCATCGAAGGTCAGATGTCCATTGCGGACTCGATAATGGCACCGCGACACCCCGACGAATTTGTAGAATGCTGCAATGATCTTCCTGCGTTGTCGATTGAGGGACAGGTTACTGCAATAGGTAACCTGACGGCCGATCGCTCCGATTTTGCTGCGGTAGTGACAACTGCCGCACTCGAACATCCGCCACTAGCTCAGGAATCTCCTCAAATTAAAATCGGCGCGGTGGCCCTTGCGGGCAATCGTACAACGCAGGAGCTTCTATCGAACAGCATTGGTGATTACAATGATGAATCACCGGTCGTAGAAGAAGCACTTCGAACTTCATGCATTGATGTTGCTATTAATGCTACAGTTGCACACTCAAAACTGCCCCCCTCACCGCTGACGGTGGCAGCTCCACATACGGTGGCGTCACCGCATCTGGTTCCCGTTGTTCCATCTGCGCTAGCCACCGGGCTGACGCCTCACGGAAACTACCCGACGCCTCCCGTAATAGTCGCAATTCCCCTTGCTCCGGCACTAACTCCGGTTAATAAGACGACACCTCTTGCATCGTCCGGCGTAGCGAACAAGAGCGGTCAGCGGAACACCAGCGATCGCGTTGGCGTTCTATACTTGCGGCAAACGCTCCGTTCAGGTCAGGCGGTCTCTCACAAAGGCGACCTGGTCATCATCGGTGATGTTAATCCCGGAGCGGAAGTATCCGCCGAGGGCGACATTACCATCTGGGGAGCTTTGCGCGGAGTCGCCCATGCGGGCACCGCAGGCAATGCGTCCGCTGAAATTCGAGCGCTTAAGTTTGACCCGATCCAGTTACGGATCGCCCACGCCATCGCCAGAGCGCCCGATCGCTCAAAGACCGGTCCCCATGGTCCTACGGGGCCGGAGACTGCTCGAATCTTCGACGGCAAGATTCGAATATCTGTCAGTGACCCTGACTGAAGTCCGTCCCTACCAAACTCCGCGGCAAGGAGAAAAAGATGAGTGGTCGAGTAATCGTAGTAACGTCCGGAAAAGGTGGCGTCGGAAAGACAACGGCAACTGCAAATATTGCCGTCGCCCTCGCCAGCAGCGGGTCTTCTGTAGCCATGATCGACATGGACATAGGATTGCGCAATCTTGATATTTTGATGGGTCTTGAAAATCGTGTGGTCTACAATCTTGTAGACGTAGTAGAAGAAAAGTGCAAAATTCGGCAAGCCCTTGTCAAAGATAAGAGACATGCGAGCCTGTGCTTGTTACCTGCAGCGCAAACGCGGGATAAAACCGCCGTTAACGCCGACCAGATGAAGAAGCTTTGCGCCGAACTGAAAACCATGTTTGATTTCGTGCTGGTGGATAGCCCCGCAGGTATCGAAAGTGGCTTCCAGAATGCCATTGCCGGAGCCGAAGAGGCTGTCGTCATCTGTACGCCGGAGATGTCTGCCGTACGCGACGCAGACCGCGTAATTGGCTTGCTGGAAGCTCGTAAAGAAGAGATTTCACAGTATCGTCTGATCATCAATAGAATCCGCCCGGCAATGGTCAAGAATAACGACATGATGAGTGTCAATGATGTTCTTGAAATCCTGTCTTGTAAACTTCTCGGCGTGGTGCCGGAAGACGAAGATGTCATCATTTCAACCAATAAAGGCGAGCCACTCGCGGGTACAGACAACGCCCGAGCTGGACAAGCCTACCGCAATATCGCCAGGAGACTTAAAGGGGAAGAGGTTTCTTTTCTTGACCTTGACTCCCTGAACGGTAACAATGGTTCATGGTTTGCAAGAGTTGTCAAATTCTTCAATCCTGTGCGAGTCTAATGGCGGAGGAATTCAACCGTGCAAGTTCTAAACTGGTTTTTTCAACGAAAAGCCGACGACGTTAGGACCAAAGCCAAAGACCGCATGCGTCTTATGCTAATTCATGACAGGCTGGAATTGCCGCCAGATCGGCTGGCAAGCCTGGAAGAAGAGCTAGTAGCCGTAGTTTGTCGGTACTTTGAAATTGATCGTGACGCCGCCCGCTTTGATCTGCAACAATATGAACGTCGGGCGGCCCTGATCGCCAATTTCCCACTGTTGAGGTCTAAGACCTAAACTGCTTTCGCTCGGACGACCATTGCTAGCGGATAAACGCCAATCAGCCGTACCCGCGCTGTTGCGGATTCTTGTCTCTATGCTTGCGAGTGTAGATTGGATCTTGCTTGGGGCCACCGCCTTTCTTCTCTGGGTGGGTCTTACCACCCTGGAGGGGTTCGGGCTTCAGTCGCACCAGAACGAATATTTTGATAAGCAGTCGAGCTTTTTGATCGTCGGAGTAATTGCGGCGATTGTGTTCTGGCGCATTCCATACAAGACGTGGACTAATCGGGTCGTTTTACCGGTTATTTATGTGATCAACATAGCTTTGTTGGTCGCCGTTATGTTAAAGGGGCACGCTGCAATGGGTGCCCAGCGCTGGCTCTCGCTTGGTCCTCTTACCATTCAGCCGTCCGAAATCGCCAAAATTGTAGTTATATTTACTCTGGCTTCATGGCTGGGATACAAACCGGTGCGAAAGTTCCGCGATTGTTTCTATGCCATTGCCATCATTCTTGTTCCTGCCATTCTCGTTTTTAAGCAGCCCGACCTTGGCACCTCGCTGACTTTTGGTGCCGTATATTTCGGCATGCTGTTCTGGTCGGGCGCAGGACTGATGGATTTGCTGGTCTTCGCCAGTCCGATTTTTAGTCTGATACTAAATGCGGTGAACCTCAACTGGTGGTATGCATACATTTGCGGTGTGGGCGGCGCGCTAATACTTTTCTGGCGGCGTAAAACCTGGCCTATCTGGATTCGCCTGATAATGGTGAGCCTTATCGTCGTGGCTAATCTGGGAATGGGAGAGGCTCGCCCGCAGTTGTGGGGGGTGCTCAAGGAGTATCAACAAAAACGGCTCACTAGTTTCGTCAATCCGTATGCTGATCCTCGCGGTTCCGGATACCACATCTTGCAGAGCTTAATTGCCGTAGGATCTGGTGGCGTCTCCGGATATGGGCTTGGCAAAGGAAATCAGAGTCAGGGAAACTTTATTCCCGAGCGACACACGGACTTTATCTTTGCCGTAGTGGGAGAAGAGCGTGGTTTTCAAATTACCGTGGCTGTGGTATTTGCGTATTTCTTGATTTGCATGCGCGCGGTAATGATTGCTTACCAGGCTCGTGAACAACCAACAGGAAGCATAATGGCCATTGGCATTATGTGCATGTTCTTGTTCCACGTGTTCTTGAACATAGGAATGACCATCGGCATTATGCCTGTAGCCGGTGTGCCGCTGCCATTCCTAAGTTACGGTGGCACCGCTCTTATCACCGATCTGGTGTGCATCGGCTTGTTAATGTCTATAGGTACATGCCACCCAAAAAAGAAAAACGATTCGTGGTGGTAGCCGAGCAACATCCTATTTCCTAAAGTCACTTAGAAGCGAATCCACAGACGATTTATTCCCAAGGCTCACTGAGTGATGGTCGAACAACGAACTCAAAAATGAGTCGGTGGAGTATCTCTCAAAATGGGTGGGCGACACATCAGTCGGCTACTGAGCTGCAGCGCTTCGATTTGGTCGTCGATCGTTTCGGGTTGCAGGCCCAACCTCCAAGATGCGGTGTCAAGCTGCAACGAGTTCTTGTGCGAAAGTTCTGCACCTCAGCTGGTCGGGCTGAGGTGATTCAAGAGCCATTCAGAATTGAAAATTGTGTTGAGGTAAAGTCTCCCGGTACTGGGTAATACCGCCACAACAGTGAGTCCTTCCTCTGTCTGCTCCTCACAATACTGAATTGCAGCGGCAACTATACATCCTGAAGAACCGCCCACAAAAAGTGCCTCTTTTTCCAGAAGACTTTTTGTTGTCTCAATCGATTCTGCATCGGTGATTTGTATTGCTCGATCAATCAATTTTAGATCGACCAGTCCCGGAAGAAAATCCTGGCCGATGCCCTCAACCAGGTAAGAAGACGGGTGAGGCTCGGTTCCTGCTTGCCAGTCTGACAGCATGCTTCCCACAGGATCGGCCAGTACAAGCTGCACTGCTGGATTTTTTTCTTTCAAATATTTGCCCGCGCCCAGCAATGTGCCACCGGTACCGATACCAGCTACAAACACGTCAATTTTGCCGTTGGTTTGTTCCCAGATCTCCGGCCCGGTGAATTTATAGTGCGCGTCAAGATTATCCGCATTCTCGAATTGATCCACAAACCATCCGCCCCGCTCGGCAGCGATTCTCTTAGCCTGATTGATGAAGTGCAACGGGTCGCTGAGAGGCTTCCCCCCGGGCACTACCAGTGTTTGTGCTCCGAGAACTTCCATCATGCGAACTTTCTCTTTTCCAACCTTTTCAGGCATCACGCAAAGCAGTTCGTTGCCACTGAGACGCGCGGCAAGGGCCAAACCAATGCCGGTATTGCCCCCGGTGGCTTCGACGATCAATTGCCCCGGTCTCAGTCGTCCGTCTTGCCTGGCTTGATCCACCATATAAAACGCTATGCGGTCCTTAACGGAGCCACCTGGATTCATAAACTCGCATTTTGCCAGCAAGGTGTGCCCGGACGCCCTGCCGAGGCGGCAAAGCTTTATCATGGGCGTGTTGCCCACCGCTTCTGCAATGGAATCGAACGTGTGCAACAACGTATCACCGCGCATATGATTCAAGAAATCCACAGCTTGTGCATCGGTATGTTGAGATGGGACGTTGTTGATCCGGATCCACGAAAGAAAGGCTTGAATACTTGAGTCCAAGAAAATTTCCTTTCTCAAGTCGGGGCTCACCCGCAACCCAACCAGACACTTTTGCTTCCGCCTGAGCTCGATCGATGATGTAGCCTTCTTCCATGTCCTTGCTGCACTTGGGGCATTTCACTATTGAATTCAGAATGGTCTCCTTTGGAAGGAAAAGGATAACAATAGCTGACAGCCAATCTAAACGAATCAGTGTCTGCCAATTGCTGAATTATAAATCGTTACGCATTGATGATCGTGTTGCCTGCAGGTGACACTGCCGTTACGCTGCAGCCGGCGGCGTTTATAGACCACAGACGACACCATGAGGTTTGCCCCCATTGAGATCTGCTCAACTAAGCGTACTTCTTCTCAATCACAGCCGTAAACATTTCGGCAATGATGATCATCGAAAAAACGTTGTCTGGTTTTTATCGATGAGTTTCTTCGGCCCGGCGGAACTGATTAACAAGACCTGCCTTCTGGTCCTGGTCTACTTCAAACTTGCTGATTTCCGCGTCCGAAATTGACATGGCTGCAAGCCGGCTGGACTGCCCAAGGGTTGCCATTTTGTCAAGAACGGCAAACACATCTTCAATATGTCGAGCCAGTGCCCGTGCTTGCGGAACGATCTTGTCTACAGTCGCTCCGAGAATGAACTGAGATTCCACGCCGCTTATCATCTTTTCGTCACGCGCAAGCCCATCTCGCCATGAGCTGAAAATTCTCAATTTCAGGGGCTGCCCGGGAGTCGTATAAAGTGTGATCTGGCGCTGGTAGCCTTGCGATACTACTGGAATCTCACCAACTAGTTCTTCGAAGGTTGCCGGTCCGTCCGGTAGAACACCGTGAATTCTTCCAGGCGTTGCACCAAGCTCCTGAGCAAGTATTTCGACCAGACTTGCAAAAGACGCGACGCCCTGCAAATCTACGGTTTTGCCACTAGCTGCGGAGAAATTAAACGTATCCTCGTTATAAACCATGCTGTCAAGCTCCTCGCTACCAATTCAAGCCAAGTAGTTCTAATCTTGACAGTTCCTTGCAGAAGATTCAACTACAAGGGTTTCAGGTTCGGATGCCAAGCGTCTCTTAGACTAGATGCAGCCTGTCGATTGTACGGAAGCGTCGATATTGGTAAAACCGCTCAACTGCGCCTCGTACTAGTTGTCCTCCTTCATCCGCTCATCTTGCTTCGCCGGAAGTGTTAAACGTAAAGCGTGTTCCTGGTCCGGAGTGCTCGTTACAGAAATCGTTCCGTGGTGTTGTTCAACAATTGATCGACAAATGGCACGACTACCTTTTTTTGATCTTGCAGTTTCATCAACGTGCGCAAATTTGTAATCAACATTCTTTTGAAGCTTCAGCTAAATTTGATTCAGCAATCTCGACTAGCAGATGCATTTCCTTTTTTGGAAAAAGCCATCTTTCTTGAAGAGAAAAACGGTCCCGACTTCGACGCACCACTAGTTGGCCGATATACTGAGGGCATTAGAGATAAACTACAAAGTGCAGAATCGTTGTCGCAAATTGATCGCGTGTTGAAATTATCTCCAAAAGAAAAAAGGCAAAGAGGCTGAAGATTATTTGAGCGCGACTGCTCGTTGATGAGGTTCGGGTCTGTTCGGCACATGATCGGTATTCGTTCGTCTTAAGAATTCGATGCGGAGGTTTTTACGCATGAATACAAGACGACCTTTTTACGAAACTCTCCTTCAGTGTCTGGGAGAAGCTATAAGCACACGGCGAAAACAATTGCAGATGTCGCAAGAGGAACTTGCAGCAAAAACCGGCGTTGACAGAGCATTCATCAGTAATGTTGAAAGAGGCAAGCGCAATCCCAGTTTTGGTGTAGTGGCTACAATTGCACGGGGGCTGAAAATACGCATATCTCGCTTAACGGGAATGTGTGAAAAGTGCGTATCGAGAGTTGAGGGACCAAATGAAGAAGTTGTCCGTGTTCCTCCATCTAAGGAACAGGGCTCTCACTGAAATTAGGCGACACGGTCAGTACTGTAGGCACAGCTGAGCATGCGAAAAGAAGCCAGGTCCAGACTGTTAAAGAGCTCTATCGGTCTGCCTCAAAACCTTTGTACGTGCTCCACCAGCAAAAAGTTTGAGTACACAATGAAAAACCGCTTGATAAATGAGCGGTTTTTGCGTTTCCCGGATTTCCCCCTAATTTTCCATGTTCTCCGGTGGATGTTTTGTATATCCACGGGCAGGAAATGCAATTGAATTCTCTTTCGCAAGTCATTCGCGCCGCACTAGTGACACTGCTTGCGACGGGCGCGCCTCTTAGCCTGACTTATCTTCTTGCAGAAGTTAGCTGGAACGGAGTGTTTGGTGCGGGAGCGCCTGGAAGACTTGTTTATCTTACTTATCCGGAAATGCACACCGTCTGTCTTATGGGCTGGGTGTATTTTGCGCTCATTGGCGCAATGTTCCCCGCATGGTTGTTTGATGTTACTCGTCGAATTGGCCAGCAGCGTTATCTACCGCTACCATTTTCGCCAGCGCGTGCTGCTCTGGCATTCTTCGTTCCCTTGCAGCAGATCGGACTGCCCTATTACGTTGTAAGGTCGTTGCGCTTTCGGGTGGAACAACGACTATCTGAAAGTGTCATGGTGCAAGCCTGGTGGATTTCCTGGCTGCTCATGTTTAGTGGTGCAATCCGAATTGTCTTCGTCAATCACGATTTCGAGCAGTTTTGGCTTTACGGTTGCGCTACGGTCTTTTGTATCTTCAGTCTTCTAGTGATATTTGGCATCGAGCGTGCATTAGAGCAACTGAAAGAGCAAGCAGGCAAGCTCAGTCAGGAATCAATTTCCGCAAGTTTATCGACGGATCTACTGCAACAATCGACAAGCCACTTAGTGCCCGGCTACGATGATGCTGGTGAAGTTGTCTACGTGAGTGCAGATGTTACAGTCCTAAATTCTTCATGTAACGAGTAAGCTGGTCTTCTTCACTGTCACTTTGATTTTCGATAGGACCGAGCAGGAAATCATAGCCTTTGCCCAGTCTTACTGAGCGAGCAACCCTTTTTTGGACGCCGGTTGCCACTGGTGTTCCGCACCAATTTTGATTTCCCTGATCGGCCTTCTCATAACTCTTTCTGAGCATTTCTTCCAAGAAATCCATAAGCAACCTCCCCATATCCCTTTTCTATCGTAGCAGACATCGCCTGCTCCTCGACTCCCTTTCACCCGTAATTACCGCCTGAATGTCAGGAACTGCTGGAGCTTGGGGAGCTTGATCATTTAAGAAATCCTCTGTCGCAAGTTTATTTTAACAACGGTGTGCAAGCGAATGTCATTTTTTCCGAATGTCGGACCACGGTAACGGTGCATGCTTCATAACCGGGAGCCTCAATCAGCACTTTGTGCAAATCGTCGGCATTGTTGATGGCGGTATCGTTTATGGCAATAATGGCATCTCCTTCTTGCACACCGGCTCTTGTTGCTGGACTATCCGGCTCAACCGACAGGATTAATGCCGCGCCGTGATTGTCGATTTCATGAAATCTGCTGAGCTTGCGGCGCAGCTCAATGTTCTGCACCCCTATCCCAAGATAGCCGCGACGAACGTAGCCGTTGCGCATCAGTGCAACCGCTATCGACTTGGCCGAGTCGATCGGCACTGCGAAACAAATTCCGCGGGCGGGCAAAATTACCGCAGTATTCACACCAACCACCTCGCCGCGCGAGTTGGCCAGGGGCCCGCCTGAGTTACCAGGATTCAGGGCCGCATCAGTTTGAATGATATTGTCCATGAGGCGGCCTGTTTGAGAGCGCATGGAACGCCCAAGGGCGCTGACGACTCCAGCGGTGACGGTGGACTGAAACCCGTAGGGGCTGCCGACCGCCACCACCAGATGTCCCGGCTTTAGCGTGCGCGAATCTCCCAGGATAGCGGGCACCAGTCCTGGTGCCCAGACCTGAATGACTGCCAGATCGCTGTGTGGATCTTCACCAATCAGTGTGCCTTTGACCACCTGACCGTCGGGCAAAGTAACCTTGATTGATTCGGCCCCGCTAATCACGTGGCTATTGGTGAAGATGTAACCATCTGGCGTAAAAATGAAGCCCGAACCTGAGTTGCCCGTGCTTCGTTTACCACGTTGCGTTTCGACCATCCGTTCCACTTCTATGTTCACTACTGAGCGGCTCAGCACCGCAGCCGCATGAGACACGCAATGAGAATAAGCGTCTAGCAGTTGATCATCGGATTGTTCAGTGCCTTCTACGGGTCTACCTGCTTGAGACCCGCCTTGAGAAACTAATTGAAGCCAGGACATGGACTTCTCCTTAATACAGTCATGATCGAATTGTAGAACTAGTTTTCAAAAGGCGCCAAAACTAATGGCTGATTAAATTTGTCCGAGGCAGGAGAGTGGGCAAGCAGTTCTCCCGGCTTGTGATCACACGGCGCAATATTTTCTCAACATTCGAAGTGTAGCATCGGGAGCATTCGTGAATATTTGAGCGCGGTTGATGGCGCTGTAGCTTTGGCTAGCTATCAGGCATTTTTCTTTCATCTATATCGAGAGGCAATTTATGGAAAGAGCGGAGAACGATTACTTGCTTGAGCATGAGACCGAGCATGGCGATGACAACGATTCGACAGACTTTAAACTGGCTATAGAAGCATTTGAGCGTACCAGTACTCTCAAGCGAGAGCCACCTTCTGCAACGGAAATCTCCAAAGTGGCAACGAATTTCGAAGGCACAGCTCTGGAGGTGAGCTTCACATCGTTAGATCCAATTCCTGTTCGATCCGAAGAACAGGCGGTCAAGAACACCGAGAGTGAAGCGGTAAACAAAATTGCGTCAGCAAAAAGTCTGAAGGAAGCATTGCCGGCATTGTCGCGCGATGAGGCAAAGGCATTGTTCAATCACGTTACGGCAGAGATGTGGAAATCGCCCCGGGTTCCTGAGTTTTCCAAGGCTGATGCAGAAGCAGCATTTAAGAACATTAAAGTAAATCGCGGATTATCGGAACTCTCACTTGAGCAATGCTATGCGTTGCGAGTACAACTGAAAGAACAATTCAATTTGCGATCGCAGGGAGAGCCGGTATTAGTACCAGTAAGGATGGGATTCCCGACCGCGAGTATTTCTCCAAATCCGTGGTCACGCATATCAGATTCGGAAAGTACGGCGTTGAAAGACGATATGTTGGCAATGGCGGAAGAGCTAAAGCAGAGGGAACCACATTCCACCGAACGAGTTGGTACCGGCATCGTAAGCCGCGACTATGCGGGACGCGTGATAGCTGTGAAAGAAAGAGACTATAAGCTCTATTTCGATCACGGCTCAGGCGAACGACCTGCGGCAGTTATGATTGAACAGGCTGGTAAGATGCGCATCATGGTACCGTGCGGAGTAAACGAATGGGCGGTGCTTCACGGCAACGGTGCAAAAGACTATGTAAGCGGTACAGATTTGAAACTTACGAAAGATTTTTATGGAGTAAAAAAAGGAAAAGAGTGGACGTATTATCCTACGTCTACGTCGAGACGTTAATCAGCCCGGTTGAGGCACCCAATGAAAAGGTCTATTTGTTGGATTCGAATTGGGGCTCGGCAGGAGTATAGCTGCGGGAATTTCGCACAAGACAAATCAAATTTTGCGGTTTCACTACGTAGTGATTGGAGAGTAATTCAAAGATTCTAAATGACAAATGGAATGGTGGTTCCGCTGAACAGCGGTGCGTTCGCCCATCGCACAAATAGCTGCGTTCAGATACTTTAGTGGCTGGAATAATTCAGTTTGTCAAAAACACTGTGGATTACCTCATTGACTGAAATAAATGAGTCTGCAAAATTGAATGCAGGTATCCCTGCGGTACCTCTCTATTGATACACATACGAGGAGAAACTGAATGGTTGACGAATTCGATTGGCGGGATACTTCGCTTGACGACATCAAAGAAAGCGAAAAGGACGAAGCTCCTGGCGACGGTCTCAACCTCGTATCTCTGATGATGGCAACAGAGAAATCAGCCGCCAAACCAGCCAGTCCCATTGATTTTAGTCATTCAAGATTCAACATTACCCGAGCTACTGAAGTTATCCAAGGACTAGAACAGACATTTAAAGGGAACCTTTTTCCTGACAAGCGCGATGATGCTCTTTCGAAGGTTTGTGAAAAGCTTCACAAGGATATGACAGCTTTTACAGAGAAAGTGAAGACCGGTCCTCAAAATGAAGACTTGTGCAAGCAAGGCGCGGAAATTTTTCTACGCATGGCACGTCTGATGCAAGATAACAAAGTACAGACTGAGGGGCGGGCTGGTGGTAAGGGACCCGCCGACTATAACTTTTCCAGAGCGCTTGAAATGGCAGTCGCATCAAAGGACGTAGCCACTAGAACCGCGGTGAGTAAAGAGTACGCGAAATTCTTGAGAGATAACTTTTCCGACAGTGGAAATAAAGCCAAAGCGGATACGCTTGAGGATTACGTTCGAAGAAATTCGAAAAAATAAGTCATCTGCCAAAGCGAATTGCAGCTATCCGTTTTGTGCCGTTCAGGTGTTAGCATAAGGAACTTCTGGATGTCGTTTCTTTCTTAACGGGGGCTCAAGCAATGTCGCTGGTGCAATTAGACAAGCTTTCCCAGCTTGCATCGAAACCCGGAACCACGATTTCCTGCAAAGTTGACAAAGATCTGGTACAGCAATCCATCACGTATCTGGCATCAGATGCTGCTCTTGATTCGTTTGAAATCGATCCGTACTGGCCCAAATGGAACGGGCCGTGGTGGCAAATGATGCTTCTGCACGAGATGGAGTTGACGGCGCTGATCCCTCAGCGACTTATAGACAGGCTGCTCACATCGTTCGATACGTATTTTATGAAATTTTTTCCCTTCACTGAAGATGAAGTTCCGGTAGGACGAGACCCCCTGAATCAGGTCGCTTGCCATTGCCAACTTGGTACCATTCACCAGTTGCTCACCAAATATGGTGTCGATGTTAATCGTGAGATACCATGGATTAGCCCATGGTATCTAAAATATCAGTTGCCCGATGGAGGCCTGAACTGCGACGAGGCGGCCTATACGCGGAAATCGCCTAAGAGCTCTGTGGTATCGACGCTTCCTCCGCTTGAGGCTGTGCTCAACTGTACTGGTAGCGAAAATCTTTCGGTGGAACAGATCGCATTTCTCGATGTTGGTGCTAATTATCTGATGGAGAAAAGACTCTTTCGGTCGAGTACCACTGGTCGCCCCATCGACGAGAACTGGCTTCAGTTGTGTTTTCCACGCTATTACCATTACGATATTCTGCGAGGGCTTACGTTTCTCCTGAGCTGGTCGCGTAGACTTCGAAAGCCTTTGCCCCTTAGCGCAATACAGGAATCTATCGAGTACATCGACAGAGAGTTCCCCGATGGATTGGTTTGCGTTCAGCGATCTGCAGTAGCTGGCGCAAAATCCAGATTATTCGATTCGACAACTTCTACCTGGACAAGGGGACCTGCAGCAACCTTTCCGCTCTTAGACCGGGTCAGCACCCCGGGCACTGCATCTCCATATTTAACGGAGCTTTGGAAGCGCGCTAAAGCGGATTTACTTGTAATAACGCAGGAAGAACTCGTAGTATTCTAATGTCACGCATTCGGTCAAATCTGGCGACCTCACACCGAAACCCGCCTGCCATAGAACCAGTTGGAACGATCAGCCAGTTCTCGAAGATCTTGATTCATACAAAGCACTCACCAGCACTGCATTTACCGTGCAGCTTACCGAGTGTTTGCCACGCGTAAAACTTCGCTGGCGATGTGCTCCGAAACCCCGGGAAGCAAAATTTCTTCCATTATTTGTGCCGGCCGTTTACCGGAGTCTACCTTGTGGAATTTCTCAAACTTCTTATTACTCATGTGCCATAGAACTCGGCCCGTTGCCGTTTCCACAAGTTTGCACGACACCCTCATCTGGTACCAGGGACCGAGCAACACATTGCCTTCAAAACGTACTTCTTCAATTGTGCTTGACAAAGTAAACTTTGCACCAGCTCGTTTTCCTGCTGAGAGTAAATCCGGCTGTGCGGTGATCTCTTTTCCTGGCACAGTGTCCTGCCATCGCACAACGTTGCCTAAGTTTTCTTTCAATGCAACTTGGGTCGATTTTTGCAACACTCCTGCGAGATATGAAAATTCGGACGGTGAGGGATCTTCCTGACGCGATTTGAATTTATAAATTACGCTGGGATCTAGCTCGGTTTGCAATGGTCCCTCTACTGGCAAAAGCACCAAATTCGGTGGCGGGTCTATGATGCCTTGAGGTTTACCGCTGGTGCTCAGCGCAATAAATTTCGCCGCGTGAGGACGATGTGCTGCGGTTCCACTCTGCACTGACGCGCCTGCGGAGGAGTGGACAGCGCGAGTAGGATCTGCTACCGCCGGTGAAGCGTGAAAAATGTTAAGGCTGACCAGAATCGCCATCGCGAAAGGTCCGGTAATGTATATGCGCGTCATATAACTCCTTCTCTCCTCGCGGCCATTGGTTGTTTATACACCAAGAAAGGTCGTCGCGGATACTGATTTGAAGCCGTCTCGGTCTCATACTGCAAATTCTTTCTCAAGACACAGTTGTCATGCGCGCGAACGTCAGGTAAAACATTTGTAAGTAGGACGGCGAAAGAAAACATGTTTGTTGTTAGTCGAAAATGCTCTGCAGCCCTATTATGAGCCTATTTTCAGGGACCACGGCACATGGCGCGGACCACCGTTTCACGTAACTCGCAATGGACGTGACGCAAGAAGATCGCTAGCATAGAGTACTACGCTCTGGAGAAGTACTTGTCATGACAAAAGCAATCACGAGATTCGCTTTAGCTTTTACTATTTTTATAGTCGGCTCAGCAGTTCCGGCTATTGCAGCTGACGGTGCTACAACTGAAAGCAAACCGGCTTCGGCACCAGCAAAGAAATCCGGTGGCAGAGGTGGTGCCTCAAATTTTGCCGCTCGCTCTGCTTCATTTGCCGCAGGCGTCGTTTTCGGCACGCCAATTGCCATCGTAAGAAAGACCGGTCAGGAAATCGTTCAGGGTACCAAAGACCTTGTAGGCGATACCGGTAACTGGCTCTTGCTGGCGCCCGCCGGCGTCATAGCCACGCCTTTTGGATGTGTGAGCGGTGGCGCGGGCGGAGTGCTTTCCGGTATCAAGAATGCGCGGACCGGCAGCGCCGACGAGCCTTTTAGTAAAGATGCCTTCAGTCTTGGTGATATGTAAAGCGAGTCGATTTGTCGATGCTTACACTCTAGAAGCGAGCTTGAGCGCCTTGCGCGAAACGAGCAGCTAGCAGGCAAGGCAAGGCAAGGCACCGAGCGTTTACAAGAGAAGCACACGGCTTCTACTGCTTCCTTCAGGTGCCACCTGAAGGAGGGGGCTGAGGTGGTGTATAGGTTTGCGTGGGCTCCGGTTCGTTGGCTGCCGGTGAGGTTGGCCATGGTGTAGGCTGAAAGGATGTGTTCCCACCAAAACTGCCTTCCTGTTCAAACCCGCTTAGAATCGATTTTGGGGGTTGTTGCAGCGGAGGTTGCTCCGGTTCTTCTCCCTCAGGTTTTTGGAAGAGATTTACCTCTTGAGTTGCCGTCCGAGTCGGAAGCTGGTTAAACACGGAGTGCCGAACTGTGGACGCTGGAGTCGGCGGCGCCGCGACAGAGGCGATATTCAAAACCGTAATCTCTCCACCCTTTGTGGAAAGTCTAAAATTGAGGTGCTCCGCCACCATTTTTGTCCCAATCATAACCAGTGAATGCACTTCAATTCTGGCTTCATCCTTACCTGTCTTATAAGCACGTGTTGTGCCAGGAAAAATCCTGGTCGCCCCGGGGTGCTTGCTCATAGCAACCGATCGGGCCCGGTTGGCGCAAAAGTCAATTAACACATTGGCGTCTTCCTTACTCAGCGGTGTTTCCACCGCACATTCCGTATGGTTCACCCCGGATGTTGGAGATCTTCTACCTGTCGCACCGTGCGCTGTTGACCCGGAGGAGGGAATCACTGTTACTCTTCCCATATCCACAAGCGGTAGAAGCGCCGGTCCTGACACGGGCAACACCGGGGGCGAGTCCAGCCTCCTGGTGATTTCCACCGCTCCTGGTAACTTTGGCGTGGTAGCTGAGCTATTGGACCCATCCGAATCGGTTGGCTTTGCAGTGGGCTGACTGCCAAGCGACGACTCTATGACAGCAGCTTCTTCGGTCTTGCCTGTGGCGCGGAATAGCAGGGCGAGGTTGTGTTTGATCGTCTGGTCGTAGTGTTCCTTTTCTGGAATATAAGCTTCGAGGGCTTTCTTGTACAAAGCCTCAGCCTCGGCATTATTTCCCTGTCGGAACGCACTAATTGCTCGGGCATTAAGCTGGCGATAGATTGGTTCGTCTTCTTCAGCTCCTACTCTCCCGCAACAAAATGCCGGCATGGTCATGAGAAGAAGAGCAAGTAGTTTCTTCACGAGCGTGCCTCAGCAAGGTGAGTGTTTCATGCCCGCCAATGACCGATATCTATCTCCTCGTAACTAAGGATGAAGCCTGGTGATGCAAAGCAAACAGACAGGCATGAGAGCCTGGTTTTCGACTTGGGTCATAGGTTCATGCGGTGATCGCGGCTAGTTATTCAACCCTAAACTGCAACCAGCGACATTTGATGCTTGTCTGCAAATGCGATCATTTCTTCCCGATCCACCACCATGGTTTCGTTTGCTTCAATTGCAAGAACACCGCCCGGTTTTGGACCCACCATTGAATTGAGCGTATTGAGTCCGACTGTAGGAATATCAAATCGCTGATCTTGATTGGGCTTAGAAACTTTGACTACTACTATCGCATTGCGCGCCAATTGCACTGCGCGGCGAATGGTTTCATCTGTTCCTTCGATGGCTTCAATCGCCAGAATCATTTCTTCTCGAACAACCACTGTTTGGCCGATGTCGAGACGGGCAATCTCTTTTGCTATTCGTAGCCCGTATTGGATGTCTGCGTATTCCTGTGCACTGGGGTGCCGGCTGCTCAATATCCCCACATCTGGAAACAGTTCGCGCAAAAATTCAGACTGGGTGCGTACACTCATTCCGAGCGAGGCTACGAAGTCTCCCATGGCACACTGAATGGTGTCGTCGCTAAAGTTTGGCAGCTTACTCAGTTCTCGGATTGCGGTCCAATCGAGTTTATGGGCATTCAGCAACAACTGCATCTTCGGCACCTTGCCGATGAATACCATCTCTTTCACATTCTCTTGCTGCATCAGCCTCATGTTTCGCTGAATTTGGCCAGGAGCAATTATGTAAGTCTTGTAGGCATGAGGGGAGACGCGATGCTTTGCCTCTTCCGATAGTGCCAGAGCTACTACTTTGAAGCCTTGTTCTTTGGCCGAGCGGGCCAGGATAGCAGGTAGCTTGCCTTCTCCGGCTACAAGCCCTAGCATGCGGTCAGTCTTTGCTGGCTGGGCTGTTTGTGCCACCGAGTCTACTGTTTTGATCACGTTACGGATTTCCTTGCGGGGTAATCAATCTCTTGCCAAGTTTAGCACTAGTCGTTTCGGCAGAGCCTTGGGCTTCTTTAAACGAAACCTAAGTCACACCCTAAGTAAGGTCGCCTTGGCTGTTCGCCTGACTACTCGCCCATTCAATAATATGTAGCAATAAGTATGTAGGAATGTAGCATTTGGAATTGTGTAGCTTAAATGTGTCCGAGATTGCCTTGTTGACTGCCGTTACGGCCAATTGCGAAACATCCGGTTCCCTCTACCAGGGCTGGCTTCTGCCGCTTCCGCATCGCTATTTGTTACGGCGGCTTCGAGGTTGCGAACTTATGAGGGCGTCTTAAGTACGTGCAATCAAGCCAATACAACCGCAAAGTCGACAACCCTGTCCCAGGCTTAATCTCCCTTGACATTGCAGGTGAAACCACCTTAAACTTAGCTAAGAGCCGGCTTATGCCCTAGCTTGCTTGGTGGATCACACGATTTAGTAGAATAGGACTGAGCCCTCTGGCTGGGGAGTTGTTAGCGATGAAAATGGCATTTGTGTTGGCCGGGTTGAGTCTGGTGTCTGTCGCCGGATGGTTTTCAGAGCCCGCCATGGCGCAAGGCGGGTATCGAAACGATAACCCGAACATGCGAAATTTTTATATGGCCCGCCAGCAGATACAAATCACCGATGATGCCCCTGCTGTCAATGATATGAGAACCAACCCGGCAGCAAATCCAGCAGCGGCAGCTGCCGCTGCTGCCGCCGCACCTAGACAGCTACCACGCGCAGGATTCAATTCTTACTACACTCCGACCGGGGCCGGTATGACGAATGGGCTTCCTCAGGTAGTGAACGGTGTGCCCAAGGCACCACCTGTGGCAGCCAGTCCTCTTCCTCGGCGTGGTAGTGGACCGACAGGTCAGCGAGCTACTGCTAAAACCATGGGACCCAAAACTGCATCGGCACCAAGCAGCGTAAAAGCTTATAAGCCATATCAAACCTACCCGGAACAATCCGCTGTAGGTTCCAGCGCAAGCGGCGGTGGAATGCTTAACAGCACTGCGAATGTGAAGGGAAGTGTTCTTCACTGGAATCGGCGGAGATCGGCTCAGTTCTAACTATCGAACTTCCTTCTGCGCCAATAATCAACGACATTAATGACTGGGCATAGAATAGTTGCTACAGTCGATTTCTCAACAGTGAACAACTGCCACCCCCAACACATAACTAGAATTACACCCCCAATAGTGCTTGTTGCGGGCTGACCATGGCTGGAGCACGTACCGACTGGACACCCGGGCACCAACCACTTGCGGTGAAAATCCTTGATGAGGTGTCACGTTGGCAGGCTGGACGGGACTTCGGTGTGTCAACCGTTCTTACTTTGTCCAGATATTTCCGTTTTCACCATCATCGAGGTTTTGCACATATCCAAGTTGCGCGCCCGTGAATCCGGAGTTCTTCGCTACGATCGACAAGTGAAGAATGAGCACCAAAGCGAACTGGCGTTGCATTTCGATCACATCAAGTACACGGTTATCTAGTTTCATTCATATTTGAACGGATGAAGTCATTGACCACATCATCGCAACTTAAGAAATTCATTTTAGAAGTCGCTGCAATGCGTGAGGAACTTGTTCGGCATGATACAGAAATGCCTGCACATCATTCGCACCATGTCTTTCGTTAACTGCGGATAGTTCAACCGATCACGCACAAAATCATTGATCGCTGCCACCGTTTCCACGCCTGCGAATCCGCCTGCCACCACAAACGTAAGTAATGGTTTCTGTCTTCCCTATAGCACCGTCTATTTCGGATTCTGCTTCATAACGTTGCTTCGAGAGCTGCAATAACTGAATTGCGTAACTGACTGGAATCGGCGAAAGACTTCATCGTCAGCGAGTCTTCTTCTTCTCCAGGCAGATTGAAAAAATTGCTTGTCGATCCGACCCGACCAGGAAGTATCTAAGTCTAAGTACATGCATCAACTTCTTTGCCTGAACAATAATTGATACCTGCTCATCTTAACAAAGATTGAGTTGTGAAAATTCTAACTGGCTCGGGAAGGTGTGTATCACTAAAAAAGAGTACGTGTTTCTCTCCACTTTGTTGAATGTCAATGGTGGTGCGGTCAAGAGACTTGTCGTGCCTAACTAATTGGAAATGCACTGGTTGGGGAACCGATTGTTTTGTGTGGCGTCACGTTTTTCAGGTAACTTCGAACCCGGATACCGAAAGCACCAATTACTGATGTGATTAAGTGGGATTATTCCCGTGCTCCCATGTAAGTTTGACGCAATGAATCATTGTTTCTGTTGGAGTAGTCTAATACGCTGACAACCTTGAGGTTGTGCGCTGCTAAAACGGACTTGTGAGCAGTTTTCTTGTCGCTTATGCGGCAGGTGAGGAGTTTTTGTTAATGATATTTCCCGTAATGGTCCCGCCAGTGATCGTTCCCCCGATCGCAGCAGTTGCTCACGTTGAAGTTTGCCGTAGACCCGCATGGACAAATAACACTCTAAATCTGCGCCATTGAATGTCTGAAAACAAGAATCTGAACCGGCGGTTTAGAAAAAGGCTCCAACGTTTAATTGAACAGATTGAAAATCCACAGGCAGAGGACTCCTCTACTGAAAAATCAAAGGCGGCTAGTCGTAAGGAAGTAACCATGTGATTTTTGTGGTGCCATCTTCAGATGGTCCGCGAATTGGATCCCACCAATTTATGATCAGCGGTAATCCGCAGTCGAGCAGCCGGCGGACGCCTTTGTTCGGAGACTTGGGGCAATGACTTTTCGAAGTCGGAACAGTTGAGCGAAGTAGGCGAAATCGGCACATCTGGTGACAGAGCGTCCACAACGGCAGGATCATGGAGCGATCCGAGCGGATCATTTGTTTTCTGTATTGGGGTCGGATTCAGGTGGCTTCTTTCTGTTGGGATTTCCAATAGGCGCCGTTTGATCTTTGATTATGACGAAGCCGCCAACAACCATTAGCACAACGATGACTCCGCACGTAATTAATATGACGTTGTCCATTTCACCTCGCGTCTTCGTTTATACATTATGAAGCAAGGAGCCCCCTGTGGGAACGCCAGGCTCATTGTGACAGGAAAACAGCTAGTGACTGGCGATTCAGATGGCGGGATCCGTGCCTTCATCAAATATTCGTCGAGATTTCCCGCTAGGTGTGCCATCCCGCGTTTCGACTAACATCCTGAGTTGATCTCGCGTTGCATCCTCCACAATGACGTGTCGTCTGGCATAACTCATCGGGCGAAATGAAGAATGTCACAATGAACAAGCCTGAGTTTTTTGTAACTGGGATCACCCGATTTCGGATTGAATCTATTTATCGCCGTGTGCCCTGTTGGTCGTCGGCAGTGGATAACGTAAGATTGCGACCGGTGCAAACAAAACGCTGTAATTCTCTCGGGTTGGTACAATCTCATCTTCGGTGAGAACAACAGGTGGCAATGATGCAGCGGGAATACCAAAAGTGGCATAGTGACAATCTTGGCAAAGAGATGGAACTTCTGATTTTTGGACATGGTGGCGCGCGTGCGGTTGTCATTCCGACCCAGTCCGGTCGTTTCTTTGATTGGGAAAATCGCGGGATGATGGATGCGTTGAAGACACACATTGATAACGGCTGGATTCAACTATTTTGCATCGACAGCGTTGATCCCGAAAGCTGGGATAACGGATCTGTGGAGCCACATCAGCGTGCTGCGCGCCATTTGCAGTATCAAGACTACGTCATCAAAGAGGTTCTACCGTTTACACAATCACATAATAGCGACCCTTATGTAATGGCTGTAGGCGCTAGTTTCGGCGCCTATCACTCCGTGAATCTGGCGTTGAAACATCCAGAAGCATTTAACAGAGTTGTGGCGATGAGTGGGATTTACGACATCAGACCGTGGACAGATGGCTACGAAGACGACCTGGTTCTACAGGGAAACCCGATTCATTACATTCATGCTATAGACGACAATGCTCAGATCGACGCCCTGCGGAAAGTAGACCTCATAGTGACCATTGGTAATGAAGATCCTGCATTCGCAGAGAATCAGGAGTTCTCCGCGTCTTTGTGGCATCGAGGAATCTGGCATGCGTTTAGAGTATGGGACGGATATGCTCATGATTGGCCGGTGTGGCATGAAATGATTTTGCATTACATCGGCGGTGCGGACACCAAGGGCGATTAGCGATCAGAGGAATTACACGGAAACTTTTGCTTTTTCGCGACATTCAATCATTTGAACAAAATTTTGAACAAAAACAGCTGGCTTTTCCAGGAAAGCCAGCTGGTGAATGTGTGAACAAGCGCGCCGTGTTCTGAGACACGGCGCCGCTTGCAATATCATTTGCCGAAGAAGCGAGTGCGAGGACCTTGCTTCATTGTGTTGTTGTTGACCAGTTGCGATAACTGATGGCTGTCAGTCTGACGGCTGCTGTTCCGGATTTGAGCTATCCGTTGACGTGAAATTGCCAACTCTTCCTGGTCGATGTTGGTGGTAATTCGGTCGTCCAAGATTTCTGCCAGCTGATTGCAACGAACTCGATCAGCAGAAGATGCCATTTCCTCAACCAGGTCAAGGGATTGTTGTATGTTGTCGCAAACGATTCTTAGCAGCCTTTCGGTCTCAAACATGGGGTACCGCTGTTTGAACTGAGTATATTTTTGATTTGCAAATGCCGCTAATTCAGGTTGAACATACATGTCAAATGACCTCTTTGGTACCGCGCTCGTTCGGTGAAATTCCCCTGTTGAAGGCAACGTGCAGCCAAGACGCTGTCCTTCAGTGAGAAAAATATTAGAAGCTAATAATGGCAGATTCGTGAAACGATCGTGAAGTGGGTGTTCTAGTGACTTAGGTAGGGGCCAAGTCATGGCGATTTTGTGACCAAGGTCATCTTGCAATTCTCAGCCTTGTGGGCATCAACGGTGGCGTTTACGTGGCCACTTGCAGCCGCTTCGTCACAACAAAGACTCGACAAAAATGGAACTTTAATTCAAAGCGTGAACCGTTGGTGTGGTGGAGGGCTGGCTGAGGAAGGCGTTTGGCAAGGAGACCCGGTCCGGAACTTTAATGGATCCGGGCTGGAGCGAATGCCTGTACCGCGTCCTCTTGGCTCAGGGCTGGTGGGTTACTTGCGATGGACCAACCTTCCTGCGACCAGTGTCCAAATCGGTCTTTAGAGAGTGTCTGCATGCGGATTTGCATATCGCGGGACAACCGTGAATTTGGCGTGCCCTTTCCACGCCTTGTATTGGTGCGCGCCCCTAAAATGGTTTTCTGATTTAAGTGTTCCTGGTAATTTGCTCTAGTTAAATTCTTAAATGTCTTGTGGTGTCGCGCGGTGCGGTACCAGCATGGCTTTGTTCGTGCTCCACTTCGGACCCTGGACTGGTTCCCATGAAAATCGCCCGTTCTCACGATGCTCCAGTGGATCCGAATCCTGGTGGATTCCTGGTTCTTTCCCAACGGACCTCAGAGTGCACCTGATCGGTTTGGAGCAATTCGCTTGCGCTCCATATTTTGCGCGACGTCTCCTTTGTCACGAGCCTGGAGGCACGGGCGTAAAAATGTCCAAAACAGTCAGTTTGCAAGGCACTCCACCTTGCACGCCACGGGGCCGTGTCAAGAACTGGTTTCCTCTTGTTCAAAATGCAACGATAACCAGGTTGGCCGGGCTGTCAATGAGGGCGCTTGCAATGCGAATCGAAAGGCTGGCAATAGGCAATCTCCAGCAAGCTGTATTTTGGTTGTTTGGCGTTTTTGTGGAATCAGGATCTGAGTGCCATGTGGTGGTGGGATTCGGCAGCTTGGTTCAGGTGGAGGTGGCTATTCTCCCAATGTTACGAGTGCGTGAATATTGAACCCTCGAAATTTATTCTCACTTCGAAACTCATTGTGGGGCAAACAGCGTTTCACCAGCGTTTCATTTCAAGCAAACAAGCAAATAGGACCACAAACAATCCCGGTTGCTCTCTTACCACGATCCGCCGGCTCCGCCACCCGAAAACCCACCTCCACCTGAAGCAAGCGAGCGGGTGGAGGTTCCACCGCTTAGAATGCATAGACACCAGGACGCTTGCCGGTTCTTTCCAACTTGATTGCAGCCACTCCCACGAGTCCTGACAATACCATGAGGCGCGATCCCAAACGGGGGGAGAGGCAGCTGTACCAGAGGGAAACAGTGGGCTGCAGAGACGCCTTCGTGTGGCAGAAGATTCTGTGTTGTGAAAACGGAATCCTTGGTCCCTTGCTGTTTTGAACCGATGCTTCCTCTGTAGCTTGTGTGCATCACACCGGGCTGACATGAGCCTCGGAGGTAATGTTTGCAGAAACGTGCTGAATGGCAACAGGCCAGCCATTTCCCGTGACGTTCCAGTAGATTTCTGACTTTCCGTCGTTGGTGAAAGCGACTGCATTACAGGCGCGATAATTGATGGTGTCTCCAGTCACGGTTCTGTCCGGGTCACCAATGCGAACATGCAAGTTTCCATCCACCACTTCACGCTTGAATTCAGAGTTATTGCCATCGCAAGCAACGGTTTTCAATTCGATGTGCATACCTTTCTTGCCTTGATCAACCTTATAGCTCAAGGGAATATCTCTGAAGATGCCGTGCTTTCGCTCTTTTCCGAAATCGTAGGTAATGTTCTCTTCTACGTTAAGCGATGAATCCCTCATCAGGCGGATATCAGCCTGGTAGTTCCGAATAGTCTCCGCAACGCCGGCAGAACCGGACAATATGAGAATGAAGCTAAGAAGGGAACCCACGAGAAGCAGTTTTGACATTGGCGATACCAGCAACAGTGAAATCTGGGTTCATATGTTATACGGTATCTTGGCAACCCAGGCTGGACTTAAAGTTCCCTTAGCAGATGGTTGTTCCCGGCCATGATTGAGCCTTTGATACAGCTGTGAGCGGTAGTCGATTCGGGTGGAGATCCAATCCTCTTCGACTTTGCGGAGAGGGACTTTTGCAGAAGACCGAAGCCTGAAGACGGTATCAGACCACCATCCGCCTGGGGCATACACTCCTCCTGCCGACTCCAGTTTCCAAGGATGCCGAAGAAGTCTGAATGCCAAGAGACGCTCGGTCGGATGAGGAGAAGGTTAAGATGGATTACACTCAGGTGGCGAAGCTGGCAATGTGACGATAGAATAGAAGTCTTCTTTCTGCCCGTAGCCCAGCTGGATAGAGCGCATGGCTACGAACCATGAGGTCGGGAGTTCGAATCTCTCCGGGCAGGTTGATAACATAAGCCTTTCGGGATGTATGCCCGGAGGGCTTTTTTGTTGGGCATACATTTGGCATACATCGTAGTCTGATTGAAGGGCTGTCATAGAAAATGCAATTTTCCGGTCTTAGAGATGAACTGACAATACTGACAGTTCAAAAATAAATTGGGTGAACAAGTTCCTCTCGGTCGACCCTCTGCTTAAAAACTCAAATTGATGTTTCGAAACAACAGCCCCATGGACAATTTCAGGAATCAATAGTGAAGTTTCCAGCGTGCGATTAGAACTTGGTCGGACACTTTCTTCATGATGGGCCGATATCATCGGCATTTTAGAGTGTGAGTGTTTGAGTTTTGCAAAGGCCCAAACTTCAATAGATTTGAACTTCTTGGGCTCTTGGTCCCTTGCCAAAAGTTCACTAAAACTTCAAAGATGTGTTCAATCATCCAGCCCAAGAACTGCATTTCGTGGACAGGAACGTCATACTCGACATTTGCCAACATTATCCCTTGGGGAGCTAACGCAACCTCTCTGGACCAACCGAGAACTTTCGCGCGAACCCGGGCACATTGTTGATGCGATTCATTGCACAGACTAGGCACTTTGGTGCTGCTCTTCTTTCACCCATGTCGCTGCAGAGGTAACTCGTGCAAGCAAAAACACTTTCACCACGACACCAATAAATTTGAACTTCACTGTCGCTCCTTGATCTGTAACGAATTTGTCAGTGGCAAGTTTGCCAGACTGAAAGTCATCAGAGTGCAAATCAATGGAAAACCAATGAAAATTGACCACCCGTACATGCTGGTTGGTGCTGCCAAAAACCAGATCCTGTTACCAGTAGATCTAACCTAAGCATAATAGACATCGAAGCACACAGTAGTATCCCTGAGCGAATGCTGAACCAGTATACCTGTTTGCTAAAGTACGCCGTGGGTCCGGCCCCGCCGTGTGCTCGACCATGCAGAGCATCAATCGCGAGACAAGCTTATTAATCCAGAGCATTTACTGTTGGCGTTAATTGGAAATGACGAAACAAGCGAGAAGATTTTTAGGGACTGAAAGTAGACAAGGAAAGCCTGAGACAATCCGTTGTTTCGATCAAAAATGAGCGGGACGCAGAGAACCGATAACTCTAGACTTCTTTCCGACCTGCTGTTCAATCGCCGGACCTTCTGGAGCTAAGGGCGAGCGCATAATGTGCCGGCTTTCCTTGTCACGCTAGGGAACGGCGGTTAGGTTGTTGTTGAATTGGTAGTCTCGCAACATGGCCTCTGCTTCTGCCTGGCGATTCAATCCGCGCAACACTTCGGCATAATCATTAACTGTCTCTGTCATGCCTCCGCCTTTGTAATTACCCCATTGCTGAAACATTTTCAGCGATTCGCGATACGGTTCTACAGCCTTAGAGTACTGCTTCAGTCGCAAATAGCATTTGCCGAGATGTGATAGGCTTTCGGCCAGGTGATTAGCGTCTCGACCAATGCCAACCTTCTTGCCGTTTGCTTTGTAAGTCCCGATGCCAAACTCCAGCAATGGAATTGCAAGCTCGTATTTTCCCTGCGAAAAGTAGGTGTAGGAAAGCTGATCCAGCCGCTCTGGATCCTGGTAGGCGGTATTTGCCACTCCAAGCTGTTTTGGCCGACGTGGATCAAGGGTGTAAATAATCGCTATCAGTCCGAGCCACATTACTGAAAATATTACAATGGCGGCTACAAGTATGGCTACGAACTCTACAATCGTGTAATCTTTAGTTTTCTCAACTCTCTGCTGTGCTTCAGTGGCGGTTTTCTTTCCATCACGAATTTTCTCGAGTTCCGATTGTAACTCTCGCGCAGACGAAAAGCGCTTGGCCGGGTCCTTTTCCAGGCAACGCAAAATTACCCAATCTAGCGCGGGCGGCACAAGAACCCCTGCTTGCTGAATCGAACCGGCTGGTGCGGAGATGATTTTCGAAACGGTATCGTAAACGTTTTTACCTTCAAAAGGGTGCGTCCCGGCTAAGGTCTTGTACATGAGACAGCCGAGTGCATGAATATCGGTGCGCTGGTCGATCAGCCCTTCCTGGAACTGCTCCGGCGCCATGTAGAGCGGGCTGCCGAACAGCTCGCCAGTGCGCGTCATGTCTCCGGTCAAATCTATTGCCTGATCGGGCATCACTTTAGCGATTCCGAAGTCGAACACTTTCGCGAATTCAATACCACCGGGTTCAGTCACCATGACGTTGCTTGGCTTGATGTCGCGATGAATTACTCCCTTAGAGTGTGCTTGTGCGAGACCTTCGCAGATCTGAATGAAGAGCGTCAATGCGCGAGAGGGATCCAGTCGAGTTTGTTCCTTCAACAGAGTTTCGAGCGTCCTGCCTTCCAGAAAATCCATCACCAAATACGGTGTCTGATTTTTCCCGATTCCGTAGGAGTAAACCGCGGCAAGGTGCGGGTCCGTCAGTTGCATCGAGGCTTTAGCTTCTCGCTCGAAGCGCTTGACCGAATTGTCTTGTAGAGCAAGATCGGGGTTGAGAATCTTTACTGCCAGAACAGTGTCCAATTGTCGATCGCGAATCTTGAATACGGAACCCATGCCTCCTTTGCCGAGAAACTCCAGTACTTCATAGCGCTCGCCCAGGGTTGTCTCGGCATCTTCAAGTGACATGGAGATTTTGATCTTGATAGCACTGTCGGAGCGCTCTTCCTCCGGTGCGTTGCTGCCGCCGGAATCTCCTGATGGTTCCTTGTTATTGCATTGGCAGCGACTGCTCTCGGCCAGATAACGCGTTACGTCGCTGCGCGGTCTGGCACTGTCAGCAATAGGCATGCCGCAATCGGCGCAGACAAGAGTATGTATGAGTTCTTGCGGCGGTTTGTGCTCCATGGTCGCGCCTGTATCTATGCTGCAGCCGGCTTACAATCGATTAGACAACATCTACACGGGAATCGACCCGCCTTCGCTGGCTTGGATGTGATCAGATCACCGATTCTATCAGAACCATGGCTGCCGTTTCCACTGGTACCCTGTCACCAGGACCACCAGACTCGGACCGACTGAACGATGCAGCCCGAGGATTGATGAAGCAGAGGAGCCAGAGCAGACTCCAGTTCTGTCGATGGCGATGGAGCCTTTAAGAAAGCTTGAAGGGATGGGTGTCAAAGAATGAGCGCACCGCAAAACGATCTCCACTGAACGCAGCAGGCCTGATTGCATCCCTGTTTTTCATTGAGCAGGGCTTTGATGAAGTAGCGTCGTGCGTGAGCGATGCAAGCGACAAGAATTGTCCCCACGGAAGCGCTGGTAGCCAGGTTGCCAGAGAAGCAGTCACTCTGCAGCAATCCTTTCCAATCCTTGAGAAATTCCATTGGTCCGTGCGCCCCCTACCTTGAGTCCAGCGGAAGAGATTGACCGGATGTTCTTCATCGCCGAGGAAAGCCCACTTTCGCCCCGTCTTGATCTTCCTGTCCTTGCTGCGATCCAGCACTTTGACAGGCGTATCATCAGTGGAAATCACTTTCGACTGAAGCAGTATGGAGTGCATATAATTGAAGAGAGGAAGAAGAATAGCAGCTAGCTGAGCGTAGAAATCCGAGAGCGTCGAGCGGCTCAGCAGAACACCGCTGCGTGCACAGATTGCGGTTTGGCGATTGAACGGAAGATGATCGAAGTCTCTGGATACAGCCACTTGAGCCAGAAGCCCAGGCGCGGCAAGACCGTTTTGAACTGCTTCGGGAACTTCACAACTAACTGTTTTGATGAGTCACAATCCGGGCAACCGTAGACAACTGAGTATAGATCCTCACAATAGAAGCTCGCAGGAATGAATTGATATCGACTGTTTTGGAGGATTTGCCTTACTGGCACGCGGTTGGTACCACAGGCGCAGGGAAATTTTGAATCCTCCGGTGGCCGCGCCAAGACCGGCACTCTTGGCAGATAACTCGGTAGCGGATTACGAGTGTGCCCCGGTTTCTTTTTCTCTGCCGGTTTTGATTTTGAATCGGAATTATCTTCACCAGGCGCTGATGAATCCACCGTTGCCAAATCCGCAGCAGCAGCATTCTTATCGGGGAAGATAAGCAGTTGACCGGTACCTTCGAAATGCTCGTTTTTGCTACCGTATTTGGCGTTGACCAAATCACGCACGTAATCTCCCAGCTGTTGAAATTTCACATCAAGGGAGAGAAACATATCGATGACAGTTTCTTGATCGAGCTCGCGAAGATGCTCTCTCGAATACGGATATTGGTTAATCGCTTTGATCGCTTGCATGGCGAAATTATACCAAGCTAAGTGGTGTTGAGTGTGGTATCATCGCATTTTGTTTCTTTTGGCGGAATCTACTCTTCTGCCGATCAGAAATGGGATTGATTCCCGTTAAGATCATCGCGAAATCGGTAGCCTGCATTTCGCCACCTTCGCTGAGATCCAGGTCTTTAATCCATGAAAAGGTTCCACGTTCAAGACGCTTGTAATAGAGTACAAATCCATCAGAGTCCCAGAACATTAGTTTCATTCGATCTCGGCGTCGGCTAAAGAACACAAACAGATTGCCGCTCAGTGAACTCATTCCGAAATGCGAAGTCACCAGACCGGAAAGAGCATCAAATGAGTATCTCATGTCGATTTCCTGCGAGCAGAGAAATACTCTCGTGGAAGGATGAATGCTTAGCATGAGGAAACCTGTCCTTTGAGAGTCGCGAACAGATTTGCGACAAAATCCGGACTACAACTTTCATCAACGCGAATTACAGCCCCACCTGGCACCAGAATATCGATCAGTGGTTTGCGGGACGGTCATCGAGAGCGAATGGATCGTCTATCGCGTCAACTTTTTCTTCCTCCGATAAAAGCCGCAAAGGAACAAACAGATTCTTTGATTGATCGACCGGATTGGACAGAAGAGCTTCTGCATTTGCGGAAGATATTTTCTCCCGGTCTCGGATGCCTAGCTCTCGATGCCGCCATTAAAGGAAGATTGCGAAAGATTCCGCTCAATGCAATACCCACGCTTACTCTCTCCGCTGACCTTCCAGGCTTCAACGTGTTTTCGCCAGAACGACTCTTTTCGAGAGTCGCGGACCCATCTCTGCTTCGCCGCATCGCTTCGTATTTGATATTTGGTTCTCTGTTGCATGATTCCCTCGATTTACGATGGCTGAATCATGCACCGAAGCTAATTGAAATACATCCCACCGGACAGACACAATGTATGAATCGGCAATTGAGCGGCGAATGCGAAACTGCTCCGGCGTCACACCATTTTGTAGTAGCACCTTCTCAACTGATGAATGATGAATTCGCAGTTGAGCGGCGATTGTTCCTTTTCGCCACTTCTCCGCATAATGCAGCCGGAGAATCTCCGCTTCGGTTTCCTTTGATATTCCCATCACTATACTTCCTGAAGTGCCGACCACCATGCCATGGCTCTCTTCGAGCGAACGGACCGCACCATCGCCCACATTTGGTGCATTGAACTTGCCCCTGCACTTCCGCTTTGGTCTCCACCATTTCCAACAAGGGTTTCTCTTCCCCTAGCCAATCACGCTCGCCTTCTGGTTGCGAACCCTGTTGAGTCACTGCTTCTCGTTTTCGCTGTCTGTATCGGCTTTGACGAGACGCATGTCTTCTGCGACCTGCGGTAGTTTTCTGATATTGGCGGCTCGCCCTTCTCTGCGTCGCCTTCCGTCTCTCAGTTGCGCACTTTGCCGAGCAGTAGATGTTTCCTCTATCGCAACGTCGACAAAGCTTTACCTGACCACGACAGTCCAGGCAAACGAGTAGCCGATATGAATTCTCCAGCCGTTCTTCCATGCAATTTCGAAAAACGGTTGGACAAGAACTCCCGAATGGGCGACACTAGGTATTGCTTTCGACCTGTTTTCGAAAGCTCAAGGAGGTTCAAGTTACAGCTTGGACCTCCACCGTTTTCTTATTTATTCCCCGGTCTGTCGCTTTGTTTCAAAATATTGCAACTGCGCTGGATATCCGCGCTTTTACAGCACCGGTTACAGCCATAAACGGTCATGCTCGTTCTTTATTTGCATGAGCGTTTTTGTGAAAAATCCGGCGCGATTGCAGGGATGAAATTACGAAAAAACGCGTCCAAATTCTTCCTCATTGCGATGATTTTCTCGCAGCGAATACCGTTTCGTTTACATGCGTTATTGATCAAGCTCTCCGGAGCAATCATTTCTTGACATTCCCCCGGGCCACATTTACACTCTTGCGTATGAAAAGTGAATTGTTTAACTGCGCGATGATTATGATGTCCGGCTCGAACGAGGGGGCTGATTCGCCGCGCTGTAGATAATTGACACAACAGCAGTAGCAGAAGAGAGCCCCCGACGAAAGCGGGGGCTCTTTTCTCAGTTACGCACAAATCAAACCGAGAAAAAATGCCACTAAGTTTCTGGTGCCAACCTTGTCATGCATGTTTGGAAGGGAGCAAATGAAATGAGCACTTTAGGAAACACCTTCACAGGACGTCCTCGAAACGCAGCTGCTGAGCGGGCACGCAACATAAAGTTAATAGAAGAACGTCTTCAGTTTTACGCAGAAGAGATTGAAATCCATCCTATAGTGCGGTTGCTGTCCGAAGGAAGGGTAGCGGCTTCTGTTCTTCATGATTGTGCGGCAATTTTGTTCCGCAGCAGCGTTCTTTCAGTGCCTTTGCTTTCACTCTTGAAAGACCGTGTTAATAACGAGTGTTTGAAACGGGCGTTTTTGGACAACCTGTTATATGCGACTGGAGCAAACGGAACATCGATCGTCGAACTTTGCTCACGATTTTTACGCAGTGTTCAGAAGGGTTTGCTTGCCGATGGCGTAGACCACGCCGTTTCTTTGCCGCCAGCTGATCTAGACGAGATGGTTTTTGTTTCTGAGTTGAGCCAGGCAGAGCTAACAGGATGGTTGCTAGCGTCTGAAGTCTTGACGCCTGTCACACGCAATATCCTGTTAGAAGGATTTAGGCATCTTCACGACATTGACCTTGAATTTTTCAAGGAGCACGTTGCGACTAACAGCGAAGAGCATTCGCGATCGATAACAGAAGCCGCGCATGAAATCTTGGAAGAAACAGACTGCATTGAGCAAATACTTTCAGGAATCCAGACAGGAGCTCAAGCTGAGCTCAACCTGCTTGACTCAATCTATGCGAAGAATTTGCGCGCGTTGAAAACATTCGGATTCGGCAAATCGTCGGTGGAATAGAAATAGATGAGTGAATCGGGCAATCATCAAAAAACCTGAGACCGGTTTGTTTACCCGACATGAATCCGCGGGCGTCTCTCAGGACTGCGCTCTAACTCACGCAAAATCTCCCGGGTCACGGGAGCAGTTTCACCCTCGCAAAAGAATATATACTCAAATACACATACCAGCGGATTTCCCTCGGTCCATCCGAAATACGCATGCGGAATTGTGGCGGGTTTATCACGTAAATGTATCAGTATCGCTGCGATCGCATTAGGAATCGCTGGACTATTACATCGCAACACCTTGAACCCGTCTATCTCCACCCCGCTCACCTCAAGGCAACTCCCGCTGAATTCAGAAGCATGGCTAACATTGACTTCAAGGAAACTAAAATCAGCTTCGCCTTTGGTTAACCTACATTGATTCGGTTGGGCAACTTCCACTGGCAGCGGCTTGTATCTGTAATACCCAGCAAGTGCAAGGATCTCAGGATTGAAGCGAATAGCATTTCCTATTCGTTCAAGAACAGCGGATTTACGACAACTAAAGGCACGTGTTCAAATGAGCAAAGTCGACTCATTGCTGCCGTGATAACTTGCGGCACAGGGAGCGGTTCATTGTCCAATCTTCCACTTAAGCATTTCATTTTGGCAATTTACTGCAAAACAAACGCGCGGCGTAATAATAGACATAACCATGCCTATTGTGATGCAGACACAACTTTGCCGTGTATCTCTTGCCATCCATTCAAGGTCTCAACGCGCATTTTCACCAAAAAGCTTTTTGTACACAAAAAAAAATGTCTGCCCAAAACCAATTGGTCGGGCTCTTGCACAGGGAAAAAACCAGCCAGCTAGCCCGTTTTATGTTACGGAGTTCCGTCGCTTTAGTTATTTAGCTCAGTCATCGTACGCTTCGGCTGATAGACTTCGTGTCCTTAGTATGACTACTTTAATCAGGAGTCAGTGTGAGTTGCTCAGAGGCGATTCGCTGACCTCTTTCGATTCAGGAGATTTAAAATCGCCTATCTATTAGGAGATTCAAAAGTGTTTGTTCTGAGAGGAATACGAAATGCAAACGTCATCAGAACCGTCTGACCATGAGGTCGAGATATATGTTCCAGTTTTTTTGTCCGGCTACGTCACTGAGCCGATCAAAACTGGTGTTCACAGCTTGAATCCATTGCAAGTAGTTAAAGTTGACACGCTGGGGGTTCACTTCAAGCAGGAATTTATTTTTGAAACTGCAAAACTCATTGCGCGGCAAGCCCAGAATCAGTTAGAGCGCGCTTGCCGAAAATACATTGAAGCTGAAGTTAGAAAGGAACTCGATCAATTGGCCAGAAACAATGATCTCAGCACAATGTTGAGCGCCGTTAACACTGAAGAAAATCGCCGTAATCCTTATTCTTTGTCTGTGACGACCTGATCCAAATTTCCAATTTTAATATCTTCTAGAGGATTCGCCAGAGCCGGTAGGCGCAAGCGTTAACTCTTTGCTCGCAATCCGAACATTTACAAAATAAGGAATCACAATGGCACGTTGTCTAGTTACCGGGGGTGCTGGTTTCATAGGTTCGCACTTGGTTGATGCTCTTTTGAGGGCCGGTTATTCCGTAGCCGTCCTTGACAATTTCTCCACTGGACG
The DNA here is from genome assembly GCA_021732565.1 of Candidatus Obscuribacterales bacterium. Taxonomy (GTDB): domain Bacteria; phylum Cyanobacteriota; class Vampirovibrionia; order Obscuribacterales; family Obscuribacteraceae; genus JAKFUT01. Next base: position 7,359 of record JAKFUT010000038.1, on the reverse strand, counting down.
AATGCAGAATCTGAGCCAGGCGTTGGATTACATTGATTTGCATGTGGCCAGTGTCGAAAGTCTGCAGCAGATTAAGGAGGCCATCAAAGGAAGCGACGTTGTCTTCCATTTGGCAGCTTCATCCTCAGTATCAGAATCTTTGAGAAACCCTTTCTTAGCGCATAATCACAACGTAACTGGCACGATTAATCTGCTTGACGCCGCACGAGAAGAGAAATCTGTTCGCAAAGTGATCTTTGCGTCTTCGGCGGCAGTTTATGGCAGCAATAGGCTGATACCGAAAACAGAAACGTTTCAGTCGGAGCCGATTAATCCCTATGGATTAAGCAAATACATGTGCGAACAGTACTGCGAAATGTACACGAATCTCTTCGATTTCGAGATCGCTTGCATGCGCTTCTTTAATGCATATGGACCCCGGCAAAATGCAGATTCGGACTATTCCGGCGTGATCTCCAAATTCTTGAAATGTTATCTTAACGGCGTGTCTCCCAAGGTGTACGGCGATGGCACGCAATCGCGCGACTTCGTTTATGTAGATGACATAGTCCAAGCGCTCCTTCTATCCATTAAGACCACAGGCGAATCTTTTGGCGTTTACAATGTTTGCACCAATCACTCTCATACATTATTGGATCTTCTGCGCTTCCTATCAGAAGGATTTGAAAAGGAATTGGCACCAGAGTTTCTTCCTGCAAGGCTAAACGATATCCATCAATCGGTCGGCTCTTACCGAAAGATTTGCCAGGCGTTCGGATTTCAGCCAAAATTCAGCTTCAGGGAAGGGCTGAAACGACTGATCGACTTTGCGATGGATGAAGAAGATTCTAAACGTCGCAGTTTTAGAGTCTTAAGCAGGAAGGATTCACAGCCTCCGGCCCCTGTCGATCAAAATTTAATCGGGTTCCGCGGCGCATTTGCCTCCGGAGCACTTGCCGGTCGTCACGCAGCTAATGAGAATATGCAATCTGAATGGGTCCTATTGTGAAATCTGTCGGCTCACGTAGAATTGCAATACTTGGGCTTATCACAATTGCCCAGATGCTTGTTTTTGGCCAACCTGCCCTAGCTGGTGCTCGTCCACCGGGCGGGTCGGCTGAAGATTTGGAAAACCAACAGTTCCAGCTTGCGCTGTCCCGCTATCGGGAGCAAAATTACTCAAAGGCGCTGCCGATATTCAATGCACTCCTTTCGCATGCACCAAACAATGTCGATTATTTGCTCGGCAAAGCACAGGTCTTACTGAGGCTTGCTCGGGTAGCTGAAGCCCAAGCTCTTCTGATGCGCGTAACGAGCATCTCACCAGGCTACGAGTTTGCATGGAGCTTATTGGTGAGTTCGTGTAACTTGCCATCCAATCAACTTAATGCACAATCAATTACAGCCCTGGCAAGAAAAAAGTTTCCAAAGGCACTATGGCTACCTTTGCGTGAACTCAAGAGTGAGCCTGACCTTGATGAGACAATTAGACGATTGTCTCATTCAAGTTCTGATTTCGAAAAATTTCAATTGGCACAGTACTTGCTAAAGGCTAATCGGCCCCAAGAAGCGTTAGCACTTCTCACGGCACTGCGTAAACGGTTACCGAACGACGAAAATATTCAAGCAAAAACGGCCAGGGCTTACCGGGAATTTGCCAGAAAGCAGTGCTCCGCGGGGAATACAAGCGAAGCGGGTTCGGCATTGATGCAAGCGATCGTGCTGACACCCGACGATGCTTCTTCATATCGTCTCTACCTGCAAATTTTTGCTACCACCGGCACGCCGGATCTCGAACGTGTTTACGCAGAGGCGCAAAAGCACTTTCCGAAAGCATTTTGGACGCAGCCTGCTTTACCGTTGAATGCCAGTATTGAACAGATAAAGGAACGGATTGACCAGTTGAACGCGACGCTGGCGGAATCAGCCGATGATGTAAAAGCCGTTCTGGAACTCGCCCGGGCTCAGCAACGGTTAAACTGCGATGCCTTACCTGTCTATGAGAAATACCTCGGTCAGTTTTCTCCTGAAGACGGTATACCGATTGACGCGGTGGACGTGCTAAATGCCAAAGCCGCATTGTTAAGCCGCAACGGTCAAACCGCAGAAGCGGTTCAAGCGATCCATCAACTTTTGGCAGTGAAGCCCGATAGCGAAAATGCGTGGCGCCTGCTGCTGAAGTTATGCAATCGTAAAGGAAGCTCAGAATCTGCTGATGCAATTAAACAGCAAGCTAGCGTTTACTTTCCTAATGCATTTTGGCTTCACGGCGGAGCTGTCCCGATAACCTCGGACGGTGCGCAGGACTTCGCGGAAATTGAGAAGCGTATAGGTCTGATCAAGACCGCCATTGAGAATCAGCCAGACGATGCCGAAGCGTATCTGGGCCTGGGCAAGCTTCAAGAAGCGCTTGGTGATTATGATACTGCCATTCGTACCAATCAACAATTGGTGGCATTGTCCCCGGAAGAGTCGGAATATCGCCAACGCCTGGCGGCGACTTATTATTCCCTGGCTAGAAGTCTTTGTCGAAAATCGAACGGCGTTTCGGCAGATGCCGTTCGAGCATTGAAAGACTCGATGACAGCTGATTCGGGATATGAGCCTGCATATAAACTATACTGGAGATGGTGCCAAAATCCGGCAAATCATATTGCATATAGCTCACCGGATGATCCGCAAGCAGAGCCGTTTCAGAATGCTTATTGGCGCTCACGTGCATCTTCCGTACCGGCTGAGTTGGAAATTCGCGCGGAAAGTATTCGCCAGTATTCTGCACGTTTCCCTGAGGACAGCACTGCCGCTTATGAGTTATTCCAGGTGTATCGCGCCAAGCATGAATACAAGCTTGCCCTGCAAACAATCGACTCGATATTAGCGGAATCACCAGACGAGAAAGAATACATTCTCAACAAGGTGAACCTGCTAAATAGAATGGAGCGTCCCAATGAAGCGGTGGCCTTGCTCGACAAGGCTGTGCGCAGCAATCAACTCAGTAAAGACGCCGAGTATTATCAAATTCTTCTGAAAAATGCGCTGCGCCAAAAATCCTGGATAGCATACAAGGAGATTCACAAACAGGCCGTTCGGAATGTACCAAAATTTGATTGGTCGCCCTATAATCCCCAAATTCTGGAAGGAAATGTTTTCCCCAGACAAGAATTGGATATTGTGTGCAATAACCAGCTGGTCACAGGCCGGCCGGGTTGGAATGAACAAACTATTGCGTACAATCTCCGCATGCCAAATAGAGTCACATTCAACATCAGCGCTAATCGTTATCGTCGCTTTTCCACTACTGATTGCACTTATAACGCCGGATTTGGAATACCAGTTACAAGGCGCCTCACATCATATACGGAAGGCGTATTTGGACCTGGCAACGTAGCTTTGCCCGGGGGGGGATTTCTACAAGCCGTCACCATGAATTTACCCTGGGGACTAAATGCAATCGGTGCCTACCAGCTCAATTCCTACAAGCGGCTCAATGTGAACTCGGGAATTTATACGTTGGAAAAATATGTTGGACCTTTCCGCGTTGCGTTCACTTTCAACAATGCGCACATAGAAAAGACCGGTGTGGCAAATGCTGAATCGCTTGCATTTAACTGGTTTTACAGTCGCCGCAGCCAGATTGGTCTATCGTTCGCGGTGGGTCATAACATAGAGAATGTGCTTCCACAAAACAAGATTCTCGATAACCGGACGATTGGTGCGTTGCTAGGGGGACTTCACTATGTCACGCCGGAATGGGCAGTGCGCTATGGGATTTTCATTGATAGCATCCAGGACATCTATACGCGGCGCGGTCTGATGTTCGGATTGAAACGGGTGTTATAGGTCATGAACATTCAAGCAATGATGGATCCCCTGGTACTCGAACGCTTTGCGGTAGGGCTAGGCTGTGTTGAGATCAGTTTGGCCGCCATAGTGATCACCCTTTTGCTTTTGTCTAAAGGTGCGCGCCGACGAAAAATGAAATACGCGGATGCAGCTATAGAAAGATGGTTGCCAGTTTTTGATCAGCTGCTACGAACTGATGGGAATCTGCCGGTTCTTAAATTGCGAAAAAATGAGCACGTCGAATTGCTCGTCAAATACTGGAATCGTTTATTCGAACTCGGCCTGCCAGCGACAAGAAGCAAATTGATAGCATTTGCCGAAGCCAATAAGTTCGATCAACTATCCAGACGCTATGTTTCTAGTTTCTCGGATGAGGTCAAAATCCTTGGACTTGTGACTCTTGGAAATATGGGCTCAATCGATGCGTATAATGTTGTCCAACGATATAGCACTTCGAATAAAGAACATCTGTCTATCATTGCCTGCCGTACGTTGCTAATGATAGATGGTGAGCGTTCTGCAAAAGCGGTATTGAATCGCGCTTTAGCGCAAAACTGGCCTAAGAAAAAAGCAGCGGAAGTTTTTCGGCTAGTATTGCCGTACGTTTGGGAAGAACCGTCCCTGGCAGTCATCAATTCGGGATCTATCGATGATATTGAGTTGATGCTCAGTTATCTTGAAGGAGTTAATCTGGATGCTTTGCGCGATCCGGTCCGAGAGTTGTTGCAAAACTCAGCAAATACCACGATTATCATCGCCGGAATACGTTTTCTGGGCGGGCTGCAGAACCCCGCAGACAGAGAACTTTATACCGACTTGCTCGCTCATGAATCGTGGATCGTGAGGTTGCGGGCCTTGCATGCATTGAAGGCGGTGGTCCAACTGGAAGATAAGCAATATTTGCTGCCAATGCTCAAAGACTCAAACTCGTGGGTTCGCCACCGAAGTTCTCAACTATTGGTTTCTGACCCGACATTTGAAAGACATGGCGAAAGTCAGCAGCACCTGGTCGCAGTTCAAGGCAGCTTAGACGCTGCCGCTTTTCCCAAAGGCTAGGCACGATGATTAACCAGATCTTCACGGTGATTGAAAGTCTTTTCTTTCTCTACTTCTTGCTGATCGTCTCAATCAATTTGCTGTTGTTGTTTTTCGCTCTTTTGCAAATTTACATAAATAAGCCTAAAGACGCGGCAAACAGGGAATTCAATGCTATCACGGGTTTTGAGCCACCAGTCAGTTTGGTGGCACCAGCCTTCAATGAACAAGTCTGGATTGAAGAAGCAGCGAAGTGCTTATTGCAGCTTGCCTATTCTTCCTATGAAATAATCATCGTTAATGACGGATCCAACGACGATACATTTAAAGTGCTGATGGAAAAGTTCAAATTGGTTCCATGCACGCTGAATGACATAGAACCAATTGGCACAAAAGGAGCCATTCGCGGCGTCTATCAGTCGCTAACCGAGCCTAAGTTACGAGTGGTTGATAAAGAGGCTGGCGGAAGCAAAGCCGACGCTTCAAACGCGGGCCTGAATTATGTCAGATATCCCTATTTTGCCGATATCGACATAGATACCGTTTTTCAGATGAACAGCATTCACGAGATAATGAAAGCCTTTAGTGATCCAGAAGTCGTGGCTGCTGGCGGGGTTGTGCGAACAGTCAATGGAAGCATGGTCAGCAGCGGGCTATTTATGCGAGCAGAACTGGCGGCAAAAGCAATTGCGGTATTTCAAACTTTAGAATACTTGCGCGCTTTCATCTTCGGGCGCCTCGGGTGGAACCCTTTGAATGCGGTTCTTATCGTATCGGGAGCTTTTGGTGTGTTCAGAACCGACGTGGTTAAAGAACTTAACGGCTACGATATTCGTGCAGCCGGGGAAGACATGGATTTGATCGTGCGCATTCACAAGTATCATATCCTCAATAAATTGCCCTACAAGATTGAGTATGTTCCGATCTCAAATTGTTACACGGAAGTACCTGAGAAATTTCATGCGTTGTCGGGCCAACGAGCGCGCTGGCATCGCGGTTTAACACAGGTATTAGTATTTCACAAAGAGCTATTTTTTCATCCAAACGGCGGGTTTGTTAGTTGGCTGGCCTTCCCTTACTACTTCCTTATCGAGTGGTTTTCACCCCTAATGGAAGTTGCAGGCTTCTTTGTCATTCTAATTGGCGCCGCGTTAGGACTACTTTCGATCAAGAGTATGTTGTTGTTCATGTTCATTGCTTTCAATACCGGGCTGCTGACCTCACTGTTTGCATTGCTCTATGAAGAGATTTGGTTCGGCTCATTCGGCAAGCTCGAAGATTCACTTCGGTTGATCTTTTTTGCCTGTATTGAGAATCTTGGTTATCACCAGTTCATCCTTTTCAGTCGTCTGCTGGGTCTGTGGCAGATCATTCTTGGCCAAAAATTCATCTGGAAGTCTATTCCTCGTAGCTTAAACATTGTGGTTCCAGACTGAATGACTACCAACACATTGCACCATGCTATCTTTTTTACGGTCGCCTTACTCTTGCTTAGCGGAGCACCACATGTAATGGCGCAGTCCCCAATTTCTTCGGCACAGACGCAGATTCTTCTTTGCCCGGAAGATCATCGTCCTGAAGGGTCAATAACATTTTCCAAAGTGACCGAACCCGATGGACAAATTCGCTATCTAATCGGGTTACCCGCATCGGAACCGCTGCCGCCCCTGTGCCAGCTGGTCGAAACAGTGCCGGTTGCCACCACGCACATCGTCGCGGCCAACATGTTTTCCGGATCGACCATTCCTCCGTCATCCTCCACCATACTTCTGGAAGGAGATCGTGACAAAAGAGGCGTGTTCGTGCCCAATTGCGTCGAACCTGCCGAGGAAATCTCGCCACAACAGTCAACGGATCTCGAGATAGAATCGTTTGATGAGGCTGGCGGGAACTGCATTAAGAGAAGCGCAAGACGTACGGGTAATGTTCCGCCACGTTCCGGATGGGTCTGGCAGCCCAGCTTCTGGCAGGCAACGCCAGTAGACTCCGAGTTAGAGAAACTCAGCGCGTGGGGCATCAAGTCGGTGTATATTTTCATACCCATGGAAGAACACCGAGTCATAATAGAAGCGGAGAAGTTGTCCCAATTCATCAGCAATGCCAGCCGCAAGGGAATTAGAGTTTATGCCGTTGATGGCGATCCAACCGCGATTATGCCCAAATACCATGAGATCTACGTCAGGCGCACTCAGACTTATGTTGAGTACAACAATTCCATAAGTGAAGATGCTCGCCTGGCCGGCATACAATATGATATCGAGCCGTACTCGCTGCCCGGCTTCTGGTTGAATCCCGAAATTTATTATGCAAATCATGTGCAGCTGCTACAAAAGTTGAAAGCCAGCGCGACCGATTTAAAAATCGAAGCAGCTGTCCCCACTTCCTATCTAATGAACCCCCATGCAAAGGGACTAACCTTTCTGAACGAAATTCGGGGCTTAATAGACACGCTTGTGGTAATGGACTACCGAACGGATCAAGGCAAAATAATTGCACAGGCCA
>JAKFUT010000060.1 GCA_021732565.1 Candidatus Obscuribacterales bacterium | reverse complement strand
GCAAACAACGGCACCTACAGCAATGGAGTTCCCTTCATAAATAATACCGCCTATGGTGCACCTTACGGTAACGGTGCTTTCTCGAATGGTCATGGTTCGTGCGGACAAGGTGGTTACGGTCATCATCGAAATTGGCGGCGGGGAAATAACTGGGGATACGGCCAGTAACAGCCAGGTCCTTAACCTCCCCGGAAAGAAGTGAGCCTGCGATAGAGGTTGGCTCGCGCTTGGAATCGAAGTCTTTGTGACGAAATGCTCGTCGTTGCGCCAATCACGGTTTCCAGAGAGAGCGAACATGTAACGGAAGACGAGCGACCTTGCTGAAATAATCCAAAATGCTTGGTACCATTGTCTCGATGTACGTATACGAGCAAGCCTCGATTTCACGGTACATTCCATTGCGGGCCTCAAACCTATGCGAAAATTCGATGTTTCAATCGTTGTTGCCTTGATTGCTTCTATTTCTCCCGCCTTCTGCAACGTCACTTCTGATACGGCATTAAACCGATTGAAAGATGGAAATGGGCGATATGTGACAGGCAAGAGTACTCACCCGCGTTCGATCATTACGCCTTAGTGGACAACTTGATGAAGCAGCTAAGTTCGCCACAGCCGCTCTTAACGCGCTCAAACGAACGAATGAGAACCACGTGGATCTGCGAAACTGGGGGGGAGGATATGCTGATTTGCTGTGCGAAATAGCGCAGGTCGATTTTGCACGTGATCGTTCTATACACGACGCGGACATCATAAGCTATTTTTCTGATTACTGCATCCCTGCTGTAGCTGAGACGCAGATCTTTGAAAAATTGGCGAATATGTACCGACTAGCTGGAAATGTTGAAAGAGCGAAAGAGTTGGAATTGAAGGCAATCAAAATACTTCCGTTAAACTGTCGCACACATTGGAAAAACATGACCATGCTAGATGAAGTGCTGGAATTGCCACATGATTGAACCTTGTAGCCGTTAGAATCACTATCCATCTCGCAGTGCGATTACTTCAGCACAAATTTGACAAAATCGCCCTTGCATTTGTGCAACCTGTCGAGACAAGCTGAGGCTATAGTTTACGATTTTCCGCTGGTGGATCATCTCCTGACTTTGTCGATCCAAAGCTCGACAACAAATTCGCCGTGGTATGACGTATCAACTCATGAACCATCGATTCCCCCGATCAGACCTGATACATTTTGGAATTGATGAGAGTTCTTGAGTAAATTAAATCGAGTAACTTTAGCTCCGCACGGGCACCAAGATCGATACCGGAAATGACTAAGCGCAAATTGCATGGATCTTGAAGCAATTCGCTAGCTGCTTCTCTCATCCAAACAGCATGCTCGTCGCTATCGACGACGATGTGTTCTCTAAGAAACGCCAGATCTATGCCATGGATTCTCTTGAATCCCTCAAGCAAAACCTTATCAGTCGAGGGCGTAAGCGTCTCCGCAGCTAATAGCCACCCGGTCAATTCCGGTTCGCTCAGGCTAGCCACGAAAACTAACTCCGATAAATTTACATCGAGAGCAGAAACCAAATTTGACGCAGAGTTCAAGTCATCATGGTGAGAACGCACTGAAGACAGAAAACGCGAGCAGAGTTCTACATGAGAAACCCCACGAGCCCCCGATTCACACAGCAGATTGTCTAGAACTGCTTTCTTGAGACGCTCATTGCGCACACGATCCTTTATCAACGACAGCAGTGGAACCCACAGAATACTGCCTTTGTATTGTGTAAGAGCACACTCATACAATACCGACACGGGGACACCACCTGTCGAGAGAAGGTCTGCCACCGGGTGATTTGAGATTTGATCGCAGTAAAGATTGATCCTCGAATCGATTCTGTGCAAGGCTCTCTCCTGATCAGTTAGAAGCACGCTTCTTGCGTTTCGGTCCTTCCGGTCAAAGTCCACATCCAAGTCCACATCCAAGTCTACACTTGGCTGAGTATTTGAATCTTGCGGGTAATATCGAATGGGAGTTGCTAAGTTCACTTCAGTCATTGCCAATCCTCAAGGTTAAAAGATCATGCACGCGGATATAGCCGAAGAGCCCCTGTTAACAGAGGCTCTTCGAGTGTTACTTCATTTGATTTAAACGAATAGCAACGTGCTCAATAGGCCTCCTGCCTCCTCGGAGACATAGACATAGAAAGCACCATAAAAAATTCGTTTTTCATCCCTGAAGTGTAAGTTCGCCACGCTCAACTTGTCAATAAAAGAAATCATCGGCATTACAATTGTTGAACATCATCGGCAACGTGCGTGTCGAACACACAATTCGCACACAGAAGTTGCAACGACATAAAGAGTACTAAACCGAGGCTCTCACCCAAGCAAAAGGAACCTGAATGTCACCTGTTACGGATTCATTGTTTGAGAGATTTGCACAACCTGATGAGTTTAGCGCTCATTTTTTTGCATTCATGCTTCTCAAGATTCGCAGCTAGAGTTGTGAGAGATTGTTGAGCGGTCTCAACATCTATTAGTCTTGCGAAACGCTCCGCGTCGCAACATGCTTTCTCCATGCCAAGTTCATCTTTAGCCAAACAAGATAGAATCAATAACTCACCGCTTGCCTGAAGACTCCTTGCATGGTCTCTGGCTTTCTCGAAACAATCCAGCGCTTTACCACAGTACACCGCCGCCTGTCGTGTCTGCTTGCAGTGTTCATCCACAAATGAAAGATCTAAGTAGGCTACACCCTGCAGTACCGGGTAGCTGTTTGCTACACTCATCGACAACGCTTCTTCGAATTGCTTGCGTCCATCAGAAAATCTGCCCCGGTCGAAAATCAGTGCATCGCCATAGCGAACCAGAGATTGAAAAATGAGCGCTCCATCTCCTGTTCTCTTTGATGTTAAGGCAATCTGCTCCAGAATATCTGTTCTTTTGCTATACGAAAGACCGTTCGCAGCAAGCAAATCCCCCAGCGACTTTAAACACTGAACGGCTGTCAGAGGTTCAACCCGTTCAGCATATTTGCTCACATCACAACCCGCCTGGTCGGCACCGGCTCGATCGTTAAGCAAAAGTGAAAGCATCATTGTATGAGCACTTGCCTCCAGGCACCTGAGGTCGTTGTGGCACTTCCTAAAATACTCAAGGGACTTTCGATAGTTTATGCAAGCTTCCCGGATCTGTTTTCTCTTTTCATGCCAAAGTCCAATATCCAGGTATGCCAACCCTGTGGTAATCGTGGCAATCTCACCGTCCGGAAGGGACAATGCTTCCTGTAACGGTTGCAGGGCCTCACCCCACCTCGCCTGATCGTTAATAAGCGCATCTCCATACTTCACGAGAGAGTCGACTATTAGTTGGCGATCCCGTGTTTTTCTGGATACCAGTGCGATCGCCTTAAGAATACCCAATCGCTCCTCGTCCTTGAGACTGCTGTTTGCTGCAAGAGATTGCAAACGCTTGACTCCCTCCATCGGATCTACTTTATCGACAAGGCTAAAGAAGTCCCGTCTTGCCTCGTTCATCATCTGCTTGTCGCGAAGCATACAAGCTGTTAGCAGGATTTTCGAACTTATACTCAAGCTGGCGGAGAAATCTTTGCGTGTGGCGAAAAACTTTCTTGCCCTGGCAAGATCTGCCATGCGCTTGTTCAGATCATCCTGGTGCATTGCGCAAGATGTGAGCACTGTAAACGCAGCAGTTTCCATCTCAGGCGTGCGCTCCTGCGCGTCGATGGAGAATGCCTCACGAATTTTCTCTTCCGCACGGGAAAAACGGCCTTGTTCAACCAGCGCCTCCGCGGAACCCACGACAGCACGGAATATCAATCGTCCAATTCCTGATTGCTTAGCGTGCATCTCAATCTCACGGTGGATCTCCATGCTTAGTTGCGACAAATCCCGGTTCTGCAGATCCAGTGCCAGCTCCTCCAGCAAAACGACGCTCTCGCTGGCATTCAGCTTATTTGCATAGTGCTCGACATCCTTTCTTGCCATCTGCGCAGTTGGATGATCTTTGAGGATGGACGACAACAGCAGAATCTTTTCACTGGCCTTCAAGCAACCGCGAAAGTCGCGGCACTCCTTGAAACAGTCGAGAGCCTTCTTGTAATCTGCAATAGCTGCTCTGCCGTCTCTATGTTCGCAACACCATGCAACTTCCAGATAGGCCCTCCCCTCTGTTTCCGGGGCGATTGAAGAATAATCTGAAATCGCTTCACGATACAAATGCTCGCACTCGGCAAATCGGTTTGAATAAGTAACTCTGATTTGATCAATTGTAGCTTTAAAGATAAACTCATCATCCCGGGTGTGTTTCAACGATTCCAGGCATTCCTTAGTTAGACTTATAAACTGCGGACTCATTGGCAAGAGCCGTTGCTTGCATGCGGCGTACACAAGATAAATATCTTGGGGAGGAATATTTTCAGCATGATTATTTCTAATAAGTGTCAGCAGCGCTTCGGCTAACTTGTTCTGTTCTTCTGTGCTACCTGATGCGGCTATCATTTCCTTCATTACATTGGACCAATTAGCAGCAAAAGCTTTGTCGGTTGAACTGGAGCGGGGGCTGCCGGGGGCGAGAACCAGATCTCCGCTAGTTTTGGAAGTTTTTGCTGAGAACGGTAGATTGCGCTGCTCCAGCGATTTGTCACAAAGGAGCCACCAGACACTCAAGACTATCAGTACAACGGAAATGCCTTCAAACGACTTAATTTTTCCATTCAATCGCGAACTTGAACGAGTTGTCGTTTCTTTCATCGCTAAGATTTTGGTTGACTCGTCATTGAAAAGTGCATCGAGATCATGCGAAAAATCGCGTATGCTGTTATAACGATTTTCCACCATCTTTGCCATGGCTCGGGAGAGGATGAAGTCCAAAGCTTCGGGAATATCCGAACCGCTCAATACTTCTTTTAGGGGAAGAGGACTCTCGTGAACGTGTTTACTAATTACTGCTAACTGGTTCCCTCCATTGAATGGAGGGGCACCGGTGAGAGCCTCGTAGAGCACACACGCGAGGGAATAAATATCGCAACGATGATCTACCGGGCGTCCCTGGCATTGTTCAGGACTCATATAGTACACGCTGCCGATTACTGCGCCCGTCTGAGTCAGCCTTTGCTCAGTACGCCCTGTGAGCTTCACCAATCCAAAATCAATAACCTTGATTGAATCCTCAAGACCGGAGATCATCAAATTCGTAGACTTGAGATCTCGATGGATGATGCCTCGTTCATGGGCTGCACCTACTGCATTACAAGCTTGCATGATAATCCCAACGGCTCGTCTCCAAGGCAAGCGGTGCTCTTGATCCAATAATTGCCTCAAGGTGCGCCCTTCAAGAAATTCCATGACTATGTAGGGCGTTTCACCCCAAAAACCAAATTGATATAGCGATGGAATACCAGGATGATTCAACTTCGCAAGAGCGAGAGCCTCCTGGTTGAAGCGAGATTTTGTTTCCGTTGAGACCGGGCCGGAAAGATTGAGTAGCTTGATCGCGACGATTCTATCGAGGTGTCTCTGTGCAGCTTTGTAAACGGTACCAAACCCGCCAGAACCGAGCACCTCAATCACAACAAATCGACCGTCAATTACTGTATCTTTGGTGATCTCTTCATTCATCTGCCCGATACTGTTCGATTCCTCACGCACAAACTATTCCACCGAATTTCTCTCTCCTAACAAAGGAGCGGCTACTGGAGCAAAGTCGTAACTGATGCTTGCGCAGTGGTCCAACTAACGGACGCACAACCCTCACACCAGCCAACGACAGTCTATTGCCAATGTCTCATTGTGAGCTACGGAGTTTGGAGCAAGACCGACAATCACGCAAGCCCCTCACTTTGCCGCGCCCGGTTTCTTGAGACCGTTTTCCTTGGCCAGACCGGGTTTATTTGGTTGCGATTTCACCTGTTCCAGAACCAACTCGCCTTCTTGTTGATCTATACCATACACAGGTGATGCTTCGACTATTTTGGCGTTGCCGGCTTCTTTAGGGTTTTGGCTTTCTTTGACCGCACCCGGTTTTTGGACACCGTCTCCTTTTTGTACACCAGGGCTCTCCGATTTGCGTTGCTCCAACACCAGCTCGTTTTCCTCCAGCACAAGCTCCCCTTCCTCTTCCTCCATGTCCTCTGCGATCGGGTATTGCTCCAGTGGTGCTCCATCAGCGCCCGATTGGAACCCGTTAAGGGTTTCACCACCTACAGGGTTGCCAGCTTCCTCAGATTCGGAATCCACACCGGCAGAACTCCTAGTTTCTTTGCTGTCATCGAAACAACCGGGTGCCTTTCGCAGGCTGTTCTTTGCCGGATCTCCATCCATACCGGAAGCGCCCGAAAAGTTCTTGCCTGTATCTCCGATGAATACTCTTCCCAACATTTCCAGTTCAGCGGGATCTCTGCCGGAAAAATTCTTCGCATCTTTCCTGTCCCCGAAACAACCGGGTAACTTCTGGCTGAACTTTGCTAGATCGAGATCGGAACCGGATAGATTCTCTTTCTTATCTTCTATGGTTAAGCTTCCAAACATTTCAAGGTCCTTGCCCACAACAAGCGATGCTCCGTTCTGCTTCGACATCCTGGAATACTCAGCTTTGCCCGCAGCTCCACCGGTTAACGCTAATAGCGTAAGCCCGCTTTCTTGCTGATCTTCTCGAATATTGTCCTGTCGCTTTGCTACTTCTTCCAACATATACTCCCCTGCAATCGGTATCTGCTGAGCAAACCTTGCTCAACAACAGCAAGAATAGGAGATGAATATTGAGTCGATATTGATTGGACTGTTTGTAATCAAGTCAGAGCGCCGCCACAATTCAGCCGGTGCATTGAACCGTTCTTTTCTCGATGTTCGACATCAAAGTCCAAGATCAATCAAATAGTTCTTATATCAGTATCACTGAAATCAATGCTGTTTCAAGGTTTGGACAATACTCTTGACGATAACAAGCATAGCAGAAGTTATGGACAAAACTCATTGACCGGCAATCGAGGCCATGGGCGCAGAACATGTAGTGATCGTTGGTGAAAGAGCCAAGACTGCCTTATGAGAAACCGTTTCAGCTGCGGCTCAAGAAGAATTATACAAAGGAGACGTGCAAGATGCGCGAACAGTTCGAAGTAGATGGATTTGAAGATGAAAGCGATTTCGTTGCTGACTGTTGGTCTAATGTATGGTCGGAAACCAGCAGTGATTCACGGGAGGTAAACAGTAAGTCTAAAGATATTGATCGTGAATTGCGCGCAGCATCCGCTATGAGCGATGAGCAAGACGCGGTTCTATCTTCAAGTGAGACAAGCGCCGCGGTGTATGACGTCTTGCTCTCACCGGACACCTTCACACATACGAATGTCTTTACCCGATATGCAACCATGGATCGTACTGTTAGCGGGGCCTTGCAAGAAGGTCGAAACGTTGTGGCAGTACAGCAAAATCCCAAATACAACTGGTTAGTGACTAACTATGAATCCAATCCCTCGAATTCGAAGGACTCAATTATAACTCTAACTCGCGTACACAAGAGCGATAATCCCTCAGCCATTCCTCCCGGCGCATACGTAACGCCTGACGGTCGTTCCATAAAGATATCCTTGGCCGCATTTAACGCATCATTTGTTTCGCTCCGCTATGCAAATGAAAAAGCCACCAGGAGACCCGCTCCCGAGTCTGAGCAGCCAGACAGGAATGATTCAGAACGTCGGCCGGCACAACAATATATCAAAGAGCTATTTGACGGCGATCACACAACCCACACCAATACGTTTACTCGATATTCAACAATGGACAATCTGCTAACAAAGGCAACGGCAGACAACCGTCCAGTTGCTGCCACAAGATCCGATCAATGTAGTTCCGACGTGTTGCGCACCGGAAAATGGCTAGTGACAGGTTATGAACCGAGTGCCGAAAAGCCGGAAGAAGCGATGATCACGCTGACACCACCGTCGCTCGCGAGGACGCAGAGCGTAGCACCATTTGCTACTTCTCGACCGCCAAAAGACACGCAACTTTTGAAGGACGGAAGGTCCATTCGAATGTCGTTGAAGACTTTTAATAGCCTATTCACCTCACTTTCGTATTCAAATCAGAGGCTCAGCAAATGAATATATAAAGTGCGAGAATCAACGTAACTTTGTTTGTTTTGCGAATCTTTGAAAACTTCTTCGTAGCGCTACTTACGAATTCGAAGAAACCGAGAAACGCCGCGGAAGCGTCCTCACGGGCTACGCTGCCTCCTTCTAACTGGTGTTACAGCGAGGCAACCGAACGAGTCGGTGCACCCCTGACTGGCAGCAACAGCGTTTATCACCCATTCGATCAAAGATCTACGATACGTTGGCGCCTCAACGACACCTACTCGCGATCGATTTGGAATAACCAACGATGCACTACGCGGCACAACCCCATTGAAAATCGACAAAGGAGAGTTCAATGGGGTTGTGCGTGAAATGCATTTACACGGAGGGCAGTGCAATAGCTCGGCAAAGTAACTTTGTGATAATCGAGGCATTCGCGGAGATCACTGCGACACTATATGTGGTGCATATCAACGCAGAACCCAACAGGTGTCAGTGTATAGATACACCTTAAACAGACACCACTTCGAAAGGATGTTTGCAACATTCAAAACACTAATAACAACGAGGACAAAAGAATGGAAGACCTGAGAACCAGCGATCTTGAAAGCAACGACAATGATTGTGCAGAAGAGGATCTATCGAATACCTCAACTATACTGCTTCAAGAAACTGTGATTTATCCGTTGTCGCGAGAAAACAAGGCCCTGGATTTGCATAACAAAACGAGCAGCGATACTCGTTTTTTCCCTCTCAAGAAACAAGACATCGAACAGACCGACTGTGCGAAATACTTAGATAAACTGGCCCAATCAGCTGCGGGGCTTTCAGAGATAGAACGCACAGCATTGAAGGATATTCAGCGAGCCCTGGTAGGTGGCGACTACAACAAACTGAGTAAGGTGGTTAATGGCTTCGCTGAGAACCCGTCATTGCTAAAAGGAATAGCCGGTGCTTTGGAGAAGAATTTGAACGATGCAGGCATCACCGTATCGTTTGAAGAACAACCAACTGCGATTGTTGAGGCCGGCAAGGGGCGACTAACCTTCGGTTTGAGAACGCCTAATGGAGACGTAAAAATGTCGGTGAACACAGTCCCGACGACTGAACGTGGGGACGACAATGAAATAGGAGAACTATTCGGAAAACTTTTGGTCAAGAAGCTGATACCACAAATCCCCCCTACATCGAGGAGAATGCCACCAAGGTGACGAGCTAGTTCTCCATGCTCTTCGGGTGTATGAGTTACTCGACTTTCGGGGCGCTTCATGAAAGTCCAGTGAGTTAGCCCAAGGTTAGTTATCCTTGGACTAACTCATACTGGCGGAAGAACGAACGCCACTGTCCAAACTGCTACAACTCATTGCTCGGCAACAGGAATGCTGAGCCAAAAGGTACTTCCTTTCCCCGGAATACTGCTTACACCCACGCAGCCTCCCAGTGCATTGGATAGTAATTTACAGATCGCCAAACCAAGACCTGTTCCGTGTTGGGCATCTTCGTTCCGCGACTGTTTGAAGCGCCCAAAGATCTCACCTTGTAATTCAGGTGGAATGCCACGCCCCTGGTCATGCACGTTAAAAGTGAGTTTGCGGCCATGCAGTTCGGCGTCTATGCTAACAGTGGTATGGGTGGCAGAAAACTTGATGGCGTTAGACAAAAAATTGACTAATATCTGCACCACACGATCGCCATCTACAATTATGTCGACGTCAACGCTCTTGGCAGTAAGCGCTATGTTTTTTTCGTCGGCGGCGGCAATCACTGTGTTCAACGCTCGTTCAATTAATGCCGCAATCTGATGGCATTCAGGGTTCAAAACGATAGTGCCTGACTCGAGTTTTGACAAATCAAGCAGTTCAGCCGTTAACCTCAATAATCGCTCACCCTCGCAGCGCGTCACTCTTAATGCTGACTTTCCACGATCCGTGAGCACTCCGTAAGTATTATCCCCAAGGATAGTAAGGAAAGCGTCAATGGATGTTAGTGGACTCCGCAAATCATGACTAATCATTGCCACATATTCACGTTTATACAACTCCAGTAACTTGTCTTTGGTTATGTCTCGGCATTGGCAATAGAAGAGCAAGTTATTGAAAGACCACTCTATTTGTACATCCGCAAAAGAGCGATGATCTTCGCTGCCAAGCACGCACACTTCGCACAGTTGTCGCATATTGCTCAAACGTGCCCTGGCAAAAGCGTCCCTTACGGGGGCAACGTACTCGGATGACACCAGCTCCAGGATCGATTTTCCGATAATTTCGCTCCTACCTAAGTGCCAGTATTTGAGACAGGAAAAATTACACTCGAGCACTGTAAGAGATTCATCCACACACAACACGACATCAACAGCATAATCGACGATGAGTTGCTCGCCGATGCGTGCCTCAATCAATGTTGAGCGGAGTCTTGCAACAGTATTTGTCAGACCATTGACCGGTGGCAATGCAATGCCTTCATCCTTGTCAAAATCGTCAAGAATAAGCGAGGGAAGTACCAGATGTTGCAGTAAAATTTGTTTCTCGAGACAGTAAGACCACACGTTGACAACGATCAGCCCGAACGCAACATTTTGAATGATCACTGCGTCCGCTGAAATTGGCAGCTCCCCTGCCACGTATAACAACCCCACCAGTGTTAAAAGTAGGCGCAACAGGGCGAGCAATTGAATTAAACGAGGAGACAAGGACACGATTCGATCAGCCTGCTTACGGGTCAAACTTTATTATAGAAGCAACAGCCGGTGACATTGTATGACTGATACCACTACTACCGCATTTGATACCGTTGATTCCGAAAATTATCGTCGGCTCGGTGCATGGTACGTGGCTAGATTGAGACGAGCGCAGCTAACTGAGACTTCATCCATCTCGTTAGGCCCCTCAATGCTGCTGGACGCGGACCAGCGACAGCTGATCGATAGGTCTTCCAAAGACAAACGAATCTCTCCTGTCAGCGGCGATGCCTGGAAGCGGTTAAGACGATGTTGTCATATATCAACCGGAACGTTCCTTGCAATTACAGTGCCACTGGTAATCTGGTTTCTCTTGTCGGCCGGGAGTGAGGCGTCTCGACCGGTCGGTCTGCGATGGATCGCATTGCTGTTGGCGATCCCGTGCCTGATGGAAATAAGGTTCCTACTGAGTAACGAGGCTCTGTTGCACCTTGACTAGCAGGGGCTGTGAATTAGCTGAGAGTGTCAGGAGAATGGAAAACGGCCGGCATTGAACAGCGATTTGCTGCGGTGATAAATTCCGGACGAAATCCATTGCAGCAATCCGGACCTGAACTCAGGACCAGGGACGTGTTGATTCCTGGAAATAGTCTTTGTGCTTCAGCGTTCCTGGATATATACATTCCTGCTCTACTGTCAGTCACCAAATAAATGTGGGGAGCGCCTGGCCGCGCTCGCCCCCCCTGCCTCTCGCGTCTCACGACTCTCATCCGGGTGTTGAAGGGAACCTTTGACCACGGCAACTTTGACCACTTCCGCTACGGCCGCTGCAGCTCTCGACAGCATCTTACCGACTTCGGCTCGCACATCTGTTTCAACTGGCTGTCGTTGCTCAGTTCCCCGGTCTTGTGAGTCCCTGTTTTTGTTGTCCCCCGAGTCAGACCATTCTATCTGTGGCAACACGCTACCGCCAGAAGAAGAAGAAGAAGAAGAAGAAGAAGAACGAAGTACGGACGCCTCCTGCGTTTGAGTCGAAGGCGAGGCGCCCTTTTCCTTCCATAAATCCAGGACGCCAAACGCTTGAAAGTCGGCTCCACTGTTCAACTCCCTCGCGTTACTTTGCTCGAGGACTCTATCATCGTTTGTTCCTTCCATATTCCTGCCTTCGTAACGAACCCACAGTTAGTCAGGGTACGCGCCAAAGTTCGCGGATTTCTCGTTCGGTTAGACGAATTTAGATTGCCCACATAGGCGCGATCGAAGCATATTGCGCGCTCCGGTCGAGGTAGAGAGTCGAGCTATTCCAGCTTGTAGCCCATCCCGTACACAGTCTTGATTAGAGTGGACTCCCCCGCGGCGGTGAGCTTTGCCCTGAGCCGGGTGATATGGCTTCGGAGCGTTTCTATGGTTGTTTCAGTGTCAGTAGGCCAGATATGGTTAAGAAGCGCATCAGCGCTATATATTCTTCCAGGATTGCGCATAAAAAACTCGAGCACTGCAAACTCCTTACGCAGGAGCACAATTTCCTCCCCTTCCTTGAGAACCTGACCGTTTTCCGCATCAAGTTCAATGGCGCCGGCCCTTAATATCTGATCCGTAATTGTGCCCGAGCGACGGATCAAGGCACGAAGCCTGGCCAGAAGAATAGGCAACTGAAACGGCTTGCACAGATAATCATCCGCACCGGATTCCAGCCCGTTAACTATATTGTTAGTTCCCTCTCGCCCAGTGAGCATCAAAATGGGAGTTGTTCCGTTTTTGTCGCGATATTGTCTACAAATCTCGATCCCGCTCAGCTTAGGCAATTCCCAATCTATTATTGCCACCGCGTAGCTGTTATTGACCAACCACTCCAGTGCGTCCGCCCCGGTCGTCAAATGCTCCACAATGTAATTCCTGGCGGTCAAGTAGTCCCGAACCATTCCAGCTAGCGCCACATCATCTTCAGCAATCAGTATCTTGACCATAGCCAAATCCCTCTTCGGCTTTTGTTCCCCACTACATAATGCCATAAACGGCGGCGGCCCGGTAAGCATTACACTGGACAGAACAAATTGTCTTTTTTGGTCTGTGGCCGGCGAGTTTCAAATCACTAAAAAAGGTGGAATGAAAACGCTCGAAACATCTGTTAGAAGCAGACACCAGAGAGTCGATCCAGCAAGATATTCCAGAGAGAATTGCTGCACGAGGGTGGTGGTGGTCACTTGTAAGAAGCGAGCCGGGTAAATGGGGACGTTATGCATTTTCCCTGAAGATGTATTGATGCAATATCCTTGCAGACGAACCGCACTATTCATTTCCCTATATGGATTTCAGAAACCTGATCGCCGGTGCGCTCCGCGGAATTAACAGTAGAGATGAAGGAATTTCAGAAGAAGTGAAATCGATCAGGGTAAATGTTTTATGGTCGTCAAAGACCTTGCGGTTAGAGTAGTTATGGGTCCACGGGCAGATGCGATGCGATATGTGATAGCTAGCGGGCAACCAGATCAGCGCGGCGGCCGTTCCACGAAATGGCCATAACTAGTGGTGTAGAGTTCTAGACAGGCGGAAACCATGGATGAGGAGAATGAGATAACGTGAACAACTTTCAAGCCGGCTGCTTGGATGATCAACGAGCATTTCAGAGGCTACCGACTGAGTTAGTCCGCCAGGCCCGCGAATGGTACCGAGCAAAGATTGAAGAAACAGAAATTGCCTGTGAACCGGAACAGGAAGCAGCCCCTTATTTCCCCGAGGAAAGCTAAGCCGCACATCATCGCTAGATGCCGTGTAAAGACTCCACCTTCCCTTTGGATGTGCGGCTGATGGTGCTCCCAACAAGATCAACTGAGAATGCACTTGCTTACCGATTGCCTTTAAGCAGGACGCGTTTGCGGCAGACGTCCTCGGCACCAATCAACGGATCGGGTATACTAAGACCAGTCCGTTCCGATTCTACGACAATTAGGCAGATGCGTTTCGAAGTTCTGCAGAACGCTGACCTGAAACTAGGCCACAAAGCATTGGTCCTTGTGCTGGTCCCAATCATCTTTGAAGTGCTGTTTGTCGCTACATTTGCCGGGTTGCTAGTTCAATCTCAAGCTGAAACCAAGCGCGAACGAGAAGCACGGACAATTCTTAAACACCATCAGTTTATGACGACCCACCTGCTTCTGACCGGGGTTTTCATCACCAAATATGAACTGGGCGGGTTCCACGAGAAGTATCTGAAGCGCTACGAAAAGACTCTCAATGGCATAAACACGGAATACACAATACTGGAACGCCTCGTTGAGAACAATCCGCTTGTACTGCGGAATCTGAAAGAGTTCAAAGTGTCTCTTAACGGAGCGCTTGAACAACTGCAAGAGTTCCGCAGGCTGAATGAAAGTGGACAACAATTGGCGGCGCTGAACAATTTAGCCAAGTTGCAAACGATACTACCTTTGCTTGTGGAACGTTCGGCTACAGTTGTAGAACATTACGACAGAATTGCCAAAGTATCGCCTCTTGCTCAGGAGAGAGTACAAGATCTGATGACGTTTGAGCTCATTGGAGGAATGATCTTGAGCGTATTGCTGGCACTTTGGCTGGCTCGTTTTTTCCATGCCACTACAGTGGTCCGTCTTGACACGCTTGTGGATAACATTCTTCGCTTACAAACCGGCAAGCCGCTCCGACCTTGTCTTACTGGCGCTGACGAGATTACTGATCTCGATAAGACTTTCCACCTCCTGGCCGAAGCTATAACCAAATCAACAGACGAGCTTATGTCGAGCGAAAGTCGTTTACGTTCAGTGATCGAACAAATGCCAACGGGATTAATCACGTTGACAGATGAGGCCACGATCGAGACCGTAAACCCACAAGCTAACGCTATCTTTGCAAGTCGCTCGGAAGACCTCTGTGGTAAACCCTTCGGCAAACTCTTGAGTGAGGATGCTGGCAATATTGAGTCATCTCTGGAAATCATGAATAGAGCCAGCGAAAAGACCAGGCTAATGAAATGCAAGAGAGTTTCCGGAGAAGAGCTTCCCATCGAGTTAACGATCACCGACTTCACCCGGGATGATCATCGCGGCTATCTCGCACACGTGCAAGATGTCACAGAACGCCATGAAGTCGAACGGTTGAAACGAGAGTTTGTCGCGATGATTTCACACGATGTACGCACACCGCTGGCATCTATCAAACTAACTTTGGAGCTCTTCGCTTTTGGAGCATATGGTTCGCTAAGCGACGAGGGAGTGCAACGACTGCTGGCAGATGAGCGTAGCTGCACTAATCTGATGGGCTTAATCAACAACTTGCTTGAATTGGAAAACCTTGAATCTGGCAAAATCGTATGGGAGAAAAGATTGGTGGACCTGGTCCACGTCATTCAGCTGGCAGCAGAGTCAGTTGCCATGGTCGCCCGCGAGAGTCGAGTTACCATTGATGTGGACGATATCACAATACAGGTCCTTGTTGATGAAACGAGGTTGCTACAAGTTTTCACCAATCTGCTGTCGAATGCCATCAAGTTTTCGCCGCCAATGAGCACGGTGCAAGTAAAGGCACACGAGACCGAAGAATGGGTAGAGATTGAATTCATCGACCAGGGACAAGGCATCCCCCACTCTCACCATGAACTCATCTTTGATTACTTTCGCCAAGTTGAAGACTCGTCTCGCGACAGAGGATTCGGGCTAGGTTTGGCAATCTGCAAACTCATTCTTGCTGAGCATGGTGGCGCAATTGACGTTGAGAGTGAAGAAGGAATAGGCAGTACTTTCCTGGTCCGTATTCCCCGCAAACAATCTGCAGGCAGCTAATGATAATGAGCGACGACCAGTACTTCTCACTATCGGGTCCACGATTGCATGTTGGGCAGTGCAGAGCGGAAGTTCCCGGAGGATAATTTGAAACTATCTCATCGGGCTTTAATACTTGTACTTGCGCCTGTCATTTTCGAGGTGCTGCTTGTTAGTACGCTTGCCATACTGCTGGCCCAGTCAAGGGCTGAGACCAAGCGTGAGGCCAACGCAAGGCAAGTGCTTGCCCATTGTCAGCTGTTGATTAACACCGTTCTTCGAACCGCCAGCCGCTTTGACCGAGAACCGAACATAGACAACCTGGATCAGGAGGTGACTGCCATTCGTCATGAGGAGTCACTGCTTTTCGCAATGGTGGCAGATCATCCCCGATCCATGAATTCGTTGAAAGAAATCGAACGCTCCATTGATGTGGCTCTGGACCATTGGCGGAAGTATAAGAAGCTCCTCGGTAATGGAGATCGGTCGCAAGCGATGAACAAAATGGCCGAACTGCGCTCACTAATCGGTCCAATTAGTGAGCATGGACGTTTTAATTTTCTCAATGACGATTACGTGGAAATTGCAAATGCGTCACCTCTTGTCCAACAGAAAGTCCAACATCGGATGATGCTTGCGCTATGGCTTGGACTCGTATCGAGCGTGATCCTCGCCTTCGTTCTGGTTCATTTCTTCAAGATTACGATGATGCAACGATTACAGGTTCTCCTCGACAATGCACATCGCCTGCAATCGGGGATGCCGCTCAATCCATATCTTGGTGGTGCAGATGAGATTGCGCATGTCGACCGAACTTTTCATGAAATGGCCAAGACCATCACCAATGCTGCGCACAAGCTAAGAAGCAGTGAAAGTCGCCTGCGCTCCGTTATAGAACAGATGCCAATGGGGTTGATTACGCTGAATGACCAGTGGGGAATCGAATCTGTAAATCCACGGGCGGAATTGATGTTTGGCAGATGTTCGCAAGAGTTATCCGGTAAGCGCTTTATCGAACTCTTGTATGCCACTGAAATTCTGTCTGGACAATTGCAGGAAATGCTGGTCGGCACCCAGACTAAAACAAGGCAGCTGAAAGGGAAGAGGAGTACGGGCGCCGAATTTCCCATTGACTTAACTGTCACTGAATTTCACCAGTTGGACCGGCATGGTTTCCTCGCGCACGTTCAAGATGTAACTGAAAGGCTTGCAGTGGAACGACTAAAACAGGAGTTTGTCGCCATGATAAGCCACGACTTGCGCACACCACTCACATCAATAAAATTGTCGTTGAAGCTTTTGGCGACCGAAACCTACGGATCCGTGTCAGAGGGAGGTCTTGCACGGTTGGAAGGAAGCTTTCGCAACTGTAACAAAGTTATCACGCTGATTGACGATTTGCTTGAGTTAGAGAAGCTTGAGGCCGGCAGACTCGAAATCGAACCCGAGATAGTGGAGCTGACGATGATTATTGAACACGCCATTGACGCAGTCGCCATGCTCGCTGAGAATAATGAGATCGGCATTGAGGTCCAAGACACCGCCCGAATAAAGGTTCTGGTCGATGAAACCAGGATGATCCAGGTTTTCACAAACTTGCTATCGAATGCAATTAAGTTTTCACCCGCAGGCAGCATAGTACGGATCATAGCGCTAGAGAGTGAAGACTGGGTGGACATCAAATTTGCAGACCAGGGAACGGGTATACCTGAGAGTCATCGCGATCTCATTTTCGACCGCTTTCGCCAGGTACGAATTGAAGACAGGAGCCGAAAGGGCGGCTTTGGATTGGGGCTGGCAATCTGCAAAGTGATTGTCGAAGACCATGATGGCACCATCGGTGTTGAGAGCACTGAAGGTGTTGGTAGCACGTTCCTTGTCCGCCTTCCTTCGAGCCGATCGCCATTGAGCACGGGAAAACTGACCGGATTAAAATCAAGCCGATAATTGATTGGGCATTATGATTGAGTTGCACGCGCCCTGTTGGTTTTGCCGGCTCCAGTCACAACACCAGCTTATACCCCTGACCATGAACGTTGTGGATCAACGATTCCTCTCCCTCAAGGTCAAGCTTGCTGCGCAATTTCCTGATGAAGGTGCGCACCATCTCCGGAGAGGAAGCATCCGAGGCGGATTCCCATGCCTGCCTAAAGAGCTCATTCTGACTAAAAACTCTGTTCGGGTGTTTGATCAAAAATTCAAGAAGTGCATATTCCTTGGGTGAACAATGCAATTGTTCACCATTTCTTGTCACCGTGCGCGATACCGGATCAACAATGATTGAACCAGCTCTGAGCGGCCCCGAGTTAACCGTCGCAGGTCTGCGCAACAAGGCTCTTACGCGTGCGGAAAGTTCCTCTGGTTCAAACGGTTTTGTCAGATAGTCGTCGCAGCCGGAGTCCAATCCAGTTCGTTTTTCCCTGAGAGACTTCCTGCAAGTCAACATCAAAATTGGAGTAACGCCTCCGTGTCCGCGAAACTCAGAACATACATCCAGACCGCACATGCCCGGGAGTTCCCAATCGAGGATAACTAAGTCATACTGATAATGTTGAAGTAGTTGCAACCCGTCTTTGCCAGTAGACGCTATTTCTACACAGTAGCGTTCACGAGCCAACCAGTCACGAATTCCCCGTGAAACGTTTTCATTATCTTCTACAACTAGAATTTTGGCCATTTTCAACTCTTACGCAGAAGTGAATGTGCCCTCGCTTTCTACCCGTAGGGAGACAGAACAAAACCTGAGCCGCAGGTAGGTCAATGAATGCGATTTGTCGTATCTATTTCTTCTCCGGACAATGAGACTTTGGTATTGGCTGTTTCTATCGAGTTGTTCTCGGCCACCTTGAAAGTTACTTCTTTTCTCGATACTCGCGACTGGCATCGTAGAATTCTTGAACCGTCAGGCGAGCCAGCTCGCCTTTCTTACCTGAGTGATCCTGGGATTTATCCCAAGTGTTGTCGACCCAAACGTAGCCCTGCTTGGTTTTCGGATCGTAGTTGAAATCAATTACATTTACTGCGTGGCTTGAGGTAGGCGACGAGGGTTTCATGCTGAAAGGGGGGTTGCGTACGTCTACTGTGGCAATTAAAGGAAAGCCGTTGCCCTTTTTCTTCAGTTCGCCAAGCTTATTCTCAAGGTCTTTCGGGCTCGAATAGTACAGGTGGGCGTCACCCGATTTAGGCATGCCCCACCCTATCAAAAGGTTGTCCGGTCGTCGCCCGGAGATTTGTTCAAAGACACCAGGGAAGCTTGATGTGCTGATGTGGGGCGAGTCTGCGCCTTCATAGGATTTGCTCTTGGGGTTCCAGTATCCTTTGAAGGGTTTTCCTGCAATGACCAGTCGCTCACCCGTTTTTCCATCTTCAGTGAAAAACGGATCATAAACAATATCGCCCTTCTTAGCCCGAGGGTCCAAGCCCGTCGACCTTTGCCATACCACATTCACAATCATTGTCGCAGCAAGGTGCTCCGCCCACGGGCGTCCACTTGGTCGATGGATAGCGGAATCAGGCGTTTTTATGACTGTGCCGTCTTTAGTGGTGAACTTTCCTGTTAACCCGGAGTCGGCAACAAGCTTCCCTATCATGGA
The DNA here is from genome assembly GCA_021732565.1 of Candidatus Obscuribacterales bacterium. Lineage (GTDB taxonomy): Bacteria > Cyanobacteriota > Vampirovibrionia > Obscuribacterales > Obscuribacteraceae > JAKFUT01. The sequence goes on along the minus strand of JAKFUT010000060.1, from coordinate 24,529 downwards.
AGGTTGCCGCCATAACGCATTCACAAGAAATGCATTGGCTGCACACGTGTTGCCTAGTTGAGTCGTATCTGTGGGGTCCCGAAACAATTTAACCAAATCACGCGCCAAACCAAAGCGAGCCGATGTTGGAAGATCGGTTGTGCCTGACTCTGTCACCAAACGTTTAATTGTTTGCATGCAATCGGTAATTTCCTTCGTGGACAGATGCCTCTCCTTCATCCCGCTTTCCATTTCACGCAGGTTCTTTTGGAAGAGCATCACCTCTGAATCCGGCTTGGCACCCACACTCTGTATAACGTCTTCTGCGGCATTCAGCAGTTCGGTTCTTGTCTGATCGAGCTTGGTCTGCGTTGATTTCTCCAAACCGGATGGACGATCCTTAGCGGACTTACCCGAGTATCCGTCCGCCGGTTTCTGCAGTGACAAGTGGGCTAAATCAGTCATGACAAGAGTATCTGGAGAGAAGAGTTCTTTGTTTCCACGAGCAGAGGTGAGCCTTCGCGAATTTAGCTCCCATGCTTCAGCAAACAGAACATCATGAGCAACAGCTGACGAATGTTCGTCGTGCAACTCCGCGCGCGAAGTAAGATTCTTGATCTCGTCTCTACTCATAACGATTCTCTCCACCATCAACCATGGCTCAACCATGATCATGGAAATACCTTACGATGGTGTTTGTGGCCATTCCGTGAAATTATGGCAACCGGCCTACTCGGTTCGCTTCAGTCTCGAGCAAGAACAGGTCACTAACTTCGGAGCGAACATTATCCGGTGACTGTAAGGATGTCACTTCTCTTGTTCAAGAACGCTCGTTTATCATTGCGCACCGTTACAATTACTCTAAGGATAAGGCTCAGTCGGGCGAGGCATTTCTTTCGTCCAGGCGGAGCCCCGCGGTTCCGAAAAATTCACAGTCAATACAATCAACAAATTGCTCTGCTGCACTGTTTGATCAGCTCATTGAGCCGCTCAGCAAAATTCACTTTGGCGGATGACACGCTCGAGCCGAGTATCGTCTGCTTGCCGCTCGAAGCAAATTCTTGGCGAATCATTACCGTAGCGATTGCCCAAGCGCCACCTCGAGAAGCAGTGAATGAAGAACAGCCCGAACACTTATGGAAGTGTTCGGGTATTTGAGCCTGCGCTCTTTCAAGGTGTAAGAATTTTTCTGATTCACATAACACATGCAGCAAGGTTGAAAAATTTGGATGAAGAAAGCAACCCTGGTGATACTGGGGCTCGCTATAGCCAATCAAGCGACACCAGCTTGTGCGAGCAACCTTCAACTACTCCGCACGTCTTCAATCAATGCTCTTTGGCTGGGAGCAAGCGCGGTAACTATTCCCGTAGATATCGTCGAAGGTGTCATAAAGGGAGCGAAGGCAGGATTCAGGGCCGAATCAAAAAACTGGGTGACTAAGGGAGCACGGACTCTCACAATGTCCACCATGGGTGCGGCTGAATTGGGAATTTTGGGTCCCATGCTTCTATATGATCAGAGGGGTATGACCTTTTATGACGACGACAGCGGATATTTTCCTAAGGACACCTGGGCCAACAGTCTGTCACTATGGCGTTTTCTGCCAGGCAATAAGGTCAAATTGACTCGCTGGCGTCCCCCTTTGGATGCAGACTGCGGTCCTGATAAAAGGTAGATGGAGTAGCTCCATTCGCCATCTTGTCAGACCTTTCACGCGAACGGCACGTGGTTCAATATGGTGCTAATGCATCGTGTTCGCATTGTAGCGAGCTTGGTTGGCACTTTCGCGGGCTCGATTTGCCGCTGCACGTGCAAGATTCGCGTAATTGCGTGCTTGAGAATCACCATTGTACGCTGCCGATTCCGCCCGTTGCGCCGCGTAATTTGCATTGTTTGCCGCATATTCAGCTTGGCTCGCGTCGTTCTTTCTACTCCAGGTGTCCGCACTGTAGGAGCGAGCGCGCTCGGCTTCGTTACGCGCCTTGGTCGCTTCATTCTCTGCAGTTTGATAGTTATTGTACGCAGTGCTGGTGCCTTGTGATGAATTGCCACTTGGCGCGGACGCACCGGGTGACTGCGGAGTACCTCCCTCCAGAAATGTGCGCAGCATGTCTTGCTTCGACATAGGAGGCAACATTCCATTCATTGTCGGCGCAGGCTGAGATTGTTGTCCTCTTTCCGCATTTTTCGCCGCTGCACTGAGAGCTCTGCCGACAGGAAGTTGATTCCAGATGGTGCTCACTTCCTGTGAAAGTTGCTGAGCCGCCTGTGTGCTTCGTTGCGTGCTGTAAACCATTCCGTTGGAAGTCTGACTGAAACCAGAGAACCCGGAGTTGAACGAGTTGTTCCCGGTGTATCCACCAATGCCGGAGTTGTAATTTCGCCGCCCCGTATTAGCGTAAGAGCGAAAGCCGAAGTTCTGATATCCCGATGATTGTGCAAGACATTCCGTTGGCGCACTAAGGCACAACAGCAGTATCAGACAAAAGTGCACCCGCTGTTTTCGACCTATCATCATTGCTTGAGCCTGTGCACGGTAATCGCTTCGGTATCGGCAACTGCTGCGCCATCGAGGCTTCTGCGAATCGACTGCCAGAGGAACTCATCGGGAGCTTTTGGTGAGAAAACATTGCTGGCAGTAGTGTTGCTGCCATCGGCGCCCACACCGATTACGTCCACAATCCATTTTTTCTCGCCAGGTAGCTGACTCCAAGTACCATTACCGAAACCACCATTGCTATCAAAATGCCAGGAGATAATAGCATTGTGTTGCGGATCCCAACCGATTACTTGAGTGTCTATTTCAGGTTGCCTTCCGTTCTTGCGTAAGGTGGTCTTGGACGTGATGAACTTCTTACCCGGTGCCCATTCAACACTCAATTCCACCCCGGCATCAGTCTTCTCCACCAGCCAATGGCCAATGAGCCAACTCAATTCTTGCAGGTGACTTTCAGACTGCGCAGATTGGATAGCAGTTTCAGTTATTTCCTTTATCAGCCAGCGTTTTTCCTGCTTTACCATCACCATCGAAAACCGTGAGGCAGGAGCAAAATCTCCGTCATGCTTATGGCTGACTTCGCCCGTCACCAGAACCACGTTCTCTGCCAAGAAGGTTACCTGCTGCGGGTGAATGCCGATCACCGGTTTCGAGGCTGATTTGAAGAGCTGATCGAATCTCTCTTGTAGCGCCTTACGTCCACGAATTTCGTCTCCCGCTTGATCGATGAATTGAGCATCGTCCGAAAAAAACGCACCTGCATTTTCGGCGCTCTTGGAAGTGAACGCTTGTTCCAATCCCATGAGAATACTTCGCACAGCATCGTCATTTTCCGCGCTCTTCGCTCCCCCGGGTTTATCCGCAGAATACGCACTGAGTGGCGCAGCAAGCACAAACGCAACGATGACAACAGCCACGCTCCAATTCTTGAGCATACAACCCTTCCCCTGGAAAGAATTGACTTTATCACATATAACGCGGCAGAGAAACGGCCACCGGGCATGCAAAGAAAAACGTCAGACTCTTTTCGTCTAATCATAGTGTCTCTGACCATAAAGACAATTACGATTCAAAATCGGAAAACTATAATGAAGCGTTTCTTCCCCGAATCTACGTGCATTTTGCTCATCGGTGACACACGGCTGCGTTACTCCATAAATTATCCACAAAAAGACTCAAGACTCACTCAACAATTGTGTTTTAAGATTCACCCATCGGCAAACCACCAGCACCCGAACTTTACCTGACTCAAACAAGCGGGCGTGCACGGGAGCGGGCAAGAGGAAGGACAAAGTGAGTAAATTGTTTGATAGTAGCTCTGCGCAGCGATCAACAGAAGATGACACGACAGGCTCCGATACAAAACAAACGAGTCGTTTCGAAAGAGAAGACAATGAGGTCGCGTCGCTATACGACAGAACGACGAGCCCGGCCACTTCCGGCGCGCGGAAAGAAGCGCAAATTCTGATCAGACCAACTGAAGCCCCAACGGCGAGTTTTCTGCCTCCACTTTCCCTCGTGGAGAGCCCGTTGAGTCCGGGTCTTGACGCAGACAAGGCTCTTCCGACAGCAAAATCGCTGGTCTCTGCAATGCTCACGCGTGACAATGCCGGCAAAGTTACCGCAGGCTACTCTCAACTGGAGCAAACGGCAACTGAACAAAAATCAAAACCGCAATCAACAGCCGAATTGACCCTCACACGCGCTGGTGAAGCTCCGGCCGGGTCACAGAACGATAAGAAGGAGCAGAAAGAAAGACCCGGCATAATTACCGTTCCTGAAGACCTGAAAGCCGGTGCAGCCTGGAATGCCTGGGACAGAGTTACGGGAAAGGAAGGTCCCGATTTTGCTTACAAGATTCGAGCAATTACTGATCAGCTGATCGCAAAGTCAGAGAAGATTACGGCACTACGCACCGACCAAAACTCGACGATAAAGAAAGACGAAAAGGGTCGGGTGGTTAGCCTGGAAAATCCGACAAAGAATTTGAAGTTGTACTTCAATTACGATGGTGATTCCAAAACTGTTACCGAGTTTGTAATGCAGAACACAAAGACAAATGAAAAGCGAACATTTGTCTCAATGTACCGCCCCGTGACTGAATCGCCTACGGGTAAGCAAGAATGGCTCAGTGTAGACTCCAAAGGAAAGGCATCGCACTTAGTTGGAGATGTTTCGCCAGGTGATGCAGGTGGTTACAAAATCAATCTCAAACAACGCGGAGAAACACGGGACCTGATTAAACCCGTGGCGGAGACTGTAATTGCGAAGTCACCGCTGACCCTTGAAAAAGAGAATCTTCAAAAAACAGCCGAGCGTGTAATCACAAAACCAGCGGAACGCGCACAATACATCAAAGACCTCGAACAGTTTCAAACCACAGCCAAAGCCCGTGGTCTGCCCGAAAAGGAAATCGCAGATTTCTTCAAGGAAAGCGCCAGGTTGCTCGAATCAAAAGAGAACAAATTCGTTAAGCTTGAGGACAGGATAAAATTAGCGCAACAAGCGCTGAAACAAGCCACCGAACCCACCTCGATCCGGCAGGGTCCATGGAACACTTGTAACGTCACGTCGATAGAAGTGTGCATGAACTCGCGAGCTCCCTCAAAAGTGATGAAGGCTGTAACCGACGCCGCATTGACAGGAAAGTTTACCACCACCGACGGTGTCGACATCACTCTACTTCCCTCTACTCTCACGCCTAAAGCAAATTCGCGAACTTTCGCCAGCCAGATATTCCAGGACATAGCCATAAACACGCATTGGAAAACTGCCACGGCAGGCCCGGGTGGAACCACTTTTAAGCCAGGTGAGATCAGGTACGATCACGCTGGGGGAAAAGCCGCAGACCCGGATGGAAGCCAGAGGTTAACCGGCATAGATAAAGCGACAGGGAAAGTTACTGAGCTGGCAAAATCACCGTGGCTTGGAGCCGAAGATTATCCCGAGATCTATAGAAAAATAGCAGGTACACGGCCGGACGTCGTATCAATGCACCAAAGCAAATTCAAGAGTGACGTACCTGGCATGGAATCGGTGAACTCTCAAGAGAAGTTGCATGAAAGATTGTCTGAGTTGAGCAAGAAACCGGGCGGCTTGCCGATTATTCTGGTGGTTCATACAAGCAACGAACCATTCTGGAAAGACTCTGGTGAAGGGAAAGCGGGAGGCTCAGGCAAGAAGTTGGAAGAGGCAAAGAAAGACCGCAAGCCGCCTGGCGGATGGCACGTAGTAACAATTCACGGCTATGACGAAAAAACAAAAACAGCAGCAGTCGATAATACCTGGGACCCTGCTTCCGACCACCTCGGCAAAGTCGGCGGCGGTGCAAAGATTCCAGTTGAGGATCTTTTCAAAGCCATGCAATTGAATAAAGATCGACTCAAAGAATTGGGCTGGGAAGCGCCCAAGCCAGCGCAACGTTCTCCCGCCGGAAGAAGGTAGATCCAGCAAAACGATACCTTTGACCACGTCAATCCAGGCGGTCTCATGTCTTACAGGAACAACACCAGCCAGGCTAGGGAGTCACTATATTTACGGCCGATTTCTCATTGCATTCTTTCGTGACAAATTCTGAATGATTTGCAAGCCTTGATGATCCTGCATGGAACGCAGCGCCTTGCGCCACTCGGTGGGAAATTAATTGTTGCCTCCTCAAAAAGTCATAAAGCCTCCCTGTGAAGGAGGCTTTGTGACAGGAGGAAGGCGCAAGAAAAATTGGGCTACACTGGCTGTAGCTGGACGTCGTACTTTATACGGACGGATTCATATTCGACTTTGATGGAGACGGTGTCACCTGTGGTGAATTCAAGACGGACTCTTCCGAGGCTAGAGCCAGAGTGTTCTTTCCACTGCACAGGAACACAAACGATGACTGATTCAGGACCCCATTCTTCAACATATGCTTTCAGTACCTGGCACAGTTTTTCTTCGTCTCGGGGATCTTGAAACATGCCTGTCATATGTCCGCCTCTTGTTTTCGGAAATCCATTTCCGACTTCGTGACTGTAGTGTAGGAAAAGCTGGACTGTTAAACAATTCGTGTTTCCCCCCGGGAGCTTCGTAAGAACCGCCGCCGGCTAGGACTTTGACAGGCTCTCCCGATTTTCACGCGACGGAAAACCAGCTCCACATCGGACACTGCAGGCGAGTCGTTGGCATCAGACAACTCTAATGCAAGTTTCACAGGTGTCGGCAAAAGCGTAGTGCAGCCACAATAGCGCAAGTGAATTGCTTCTTTAGCAATGGTGTCACCGCACCTGGAGGTTGTTAGCGATTTCAGTTTGGCGGTACCATCAACTAAGCCTGTGTCCAACGTGCCCCGCCAAGGCCATGAGTGCTCCTCGGTAAGATCTCATGTCATTGCTGATCAGTGAGGTTGTTGCGGTGGAGCGTTTGCTTTCAGCTCTGCCGCCTTGCCTCGGTCTTGTTGAGCTCCCTTTTTGTCACCAAGGATCTCGAGCATCTGAGCACGCTCCTGATAAGTGGAGACACCAAGATCATGTTGGGACTCTTGTGGTCCCTCTGTTTTCATGAGTTCCACGATCTTGGAATAGTCGTTGGCAGCTTCCTTGTAGGCTTTCGTTCTAGCATTCAGGCTCGCCCGTTCCAGCAATGCCACATAAGACTTTGGCTCCAGTTTAATTGCTTGACCGTAATTGGAAAGTGCGGTCTTCGTTTCGCCGGATTTGTCTTCCAGCCGTGCTCTTTCTACATAGCCACGTGCTTCCGCTGGTTTGAGTCTTATCACTTCCGAAAGATCTGCTGCTGCTCCCTTCGCGTCCTTAACGCCCTCTCTAATCCAGGCACGTCGACGAAGGCCTCCAGGTTATCGCCCTTCAGCTCAATCACTTTAGAGTAGTCGTCGCCGGCACGCCTGTAGTTCTCGGTGCCATAGCCTGACGACTCTCGAAGCGCCTCACCGCACCACCAGTACGCATCGGCTTCATCCGGCTTCAGCTTAATAGCTTGTGCGTAATCCTCAAGAGCACCCTTGTTGTCTTACGTTCATGGTAGGCACCTTCGTCTAGTTTGTCCTCTGCTGTCAATGCCTCACTTTGTTAGTCCGTCGGCTTTTAGCTGAGTAAGCATGGTTATGGCAGGGTGAAGAAAGATTGATTGTCCAGCACCACCAATTAGTATCCCAATTAGTTTGCCATTTTGATTCACAACCGGCGAGCCACTCGTGGCTCGAATCATTACTTTGCGATCCATTTTTACGTCCACTATTTTTGCGCTGGCATCTGTCACTTTTCCGCCAATAACTTGTTGAGCTGTGCCAGGAGAGTCGGACTCCTTTGTAATTACCCAAACGCGAGTTCCAGCTTTGACGGGCGATGTCTCAAAGGCTACAGGAGTGAGCACGGTCTTGGAAGAACGAAACGCAACCAGATCTCCACTACAGTCGCCTTTTTCCAAATCACTCGGTTTGCCGTTCTTCAGTAACTCCGGGCCGGCCGAGCCCACAATAGAGCTCCCGTCCAAAGAGAGAAGGCTGACGCCGGTACAGGAATCTGCTATTTGAGCACCTGTCAGTGGCTTATCGTCCATCGCAAACAAGTGGGCACAGGTGAGCAAGAAAACTCCGCCGTCAGGCAAAGTTGCCGCAAATATTTTGCCCGCGCAAACATCCTTTTTGTTCTTGATCTTAAAGAGCGGCTGCAAAATCATGTTCGATTTTATCGTAGCGGGTGGTTTCGAGGATTGGACCTGCGCACCAACCTCAGTGCCAGCCAGCGCTGCTATTCCAATCGCAGCAAGAACACATCTGGCTTTAGTTGAATATCGCGGCAAATTAGACATTGTAACTCCTCAATCAGTGTACAAATGTTAGCAGCCTCAGTCGACCACACAATCTATTTGCCAATTAATCTGCTTCCTGACATTGCCACACCTCTGGCGAACATTTCCCGCAAGATGGATCAAGTCGAGACGAAAGAAACAGAGATTGCTGGCTTCGGATTCAATCGGGATCGCGGGAGTCTCTTAATTAATACACTAGATGGTCATGTTATAGAACGGCGCCCGGACGGCAGTACTACAGAGAGTGCTGGTGGCAGAGTACTAAGGGCGGAGGATGCTAAGGGAAATTATTACATGTACGAATGGAAATACGAAGGACTATCCGTCCAAGGTGACGATGGAAGGACCTAACTTTTCTGAAGGTTACGTTTCGCTTGACTACAAAAACATGGGCGAAAGATACGCCACCTCGATGTTTGAAACGAGCAAGCTTTTGAATCCACTCTCCGAATGGGGAACGTACATTCCCCTCTATGGACAACGCAAATTGTTCGACAATGGTTGGAAACAGACGGACCACGTGTGGAACGGCGGTGACTATAAGGTTTCCATCAAAGGCCACGATAAACCTTCATCCAGTTCGGTGGGGTACGGTGCTAACGCGGGGCCGCTTGCCGGGGGCTTTTGTGTTCCCATTCAAGAAGGGGTTCGCGTGACCGTAACCGCCGAGGGAATGCCGGTGGTTGAATATCCGCCGAACACATTGACTGGCGAGAAATGTGTCTTCCGCTGAGTTCAAGAACCAGCGATGGAACCTTGTGAATGAACCTCCGTCGGTAGAGCCAGAGGTCACGAATATGAACAACCAGAATTTACTGTTTATCCTAATCGCCGCAGCCGCTACGGCATTTACTGCGTTTTCACCCGCGGGTGCCGATACCGACTACTATCACTCAGCTGCATATCAGGCTGAAGAGCAGGCTTTTAGAGCTCGACAAGATGAGGGATCACGATTAACCGAGACATACGGATCCAACAGCCCGCAATTCCTCAATTGGTACGCAAGAGAAAAGGGAACTGTTGTTCCGCAGAACAATTTCGCGGTCAATTACTCACCATATTATCAACCGTATTATGGCAACCTGAATCAGCCATACAATCAACCGTATTACGCTAACGTGAATCAGCCATACAATCAACCGCTGTACGGTAACGTGAACATGTATTCAAGCTCGTTCCAATACCCCGCCAAGCATCACCGTAATCATACCCGCTAGTCGGGAAATGACTCGAGATTCGCAAGCGGGGGAACTGCGAAGAGATAGTCCTAAGAGACGCGACGATTCGCGTCATCCGAAAGAGCGATGAACTCTGACATTTACGCAAAAGGATGCCATGTATTCGATGAATAGATGGCATCTTCTTTCACCCGCTCCGGCGGTGGTGCCCGAGGCCCCTATCAAATTATGAGTATTACGCCAATACTGTTCGGTTAAGAATTATCCGTCTTGCCATATGACGCAGATTTTCATAGGGGCCCGGAACCATGCAGCACCTGCCACTGTTGCAGCATGAGTTCCGGAAGACAAGTCAAAATCAGGAACAGTTGCTGCTACATCTATAGCCGAATGATTACTTCCCTGAGACTATCAAATAAGCCCTCAGCAGGTATATTCGGAATCGCCGCACCCAAATCAATTCCCTTAGGGCTGATCTTGACGTCGGGACAGCCGAACTTGGGGCCGATGTAGGGATTGAGCTTTAGCCCGCCAATGTTTTTTAGACTGATCTCATCACCATTGATCGAAAAGTCGAATGTAATTTCCTTGGACAGTCGAGCGTCCTTAATTGGTCCTTGTCCGACGGGATAAGTGTATGGCTCTCGCAGTTCAAACTTAACTTGATTTCCATTCACAACGATTCGTTCACAGCCAATCTGTTCCAAATAGCTGGCCCCACTGTCGCCAAATTTATCTTTAAACTGATTTTTGGTGATTTCGACCGGAGCTACATAGACACTGGATGCTTCGCTTGCTTCACATAGCATGTCCGCAACGTTCCAATCATCATCTATTCCATCATCATAATCCTCATACAAACTCCAGATCTTCTCGTATTCCATACCATACATGTTCCTTTCCTCGCTAAAGTCGGCGGCGATCGCGGGAGTCTGATTTCATCAATCTCCCGGTGTCATCCATCCGCGTTTCCTGTCAAACCCATGTTTGACTCAAACCTTCTTACATAGAGTGATATACAGATCCTCACGAAATCTTGACCAACTCCATCTCATTGTTGCCAGAACAATTACCTGCCACCAGATAAGGTGACAGGCAATTTGTGCAGAAAGCGCAGAAAAGATCGGTGTCGTTAACGTCGAGGGCGAGGTGGTTCCGGGCGTACAGGTTGTCCACCGGACAGTCTATCGCCAAGAGTGCCGCGGGACCGCAGCAAGTAAGACCCGGACCAATCGAGGTCGGTGGCCGGGCCTGTTATTGTTAGCCGTCCTGTATCCCGTATTTTAACAACAGTGGCGTCGGCAGGAATGCTCTCCGGCATGAGAATACGCCCGGATGAACTGACAGTGGGCTGGAATCTAGGATCTCTCAGAAAGCCGTCGACGTCCGACTGCAAACCGTTGTTTCTCTGGCCCGGGCGCAGAACATATGCATGCATAGTCTTGTTGCCATTCTCATCGCGTTGCCCATTGCCAAATACGATGATGGGTCGGTCTGTATCATTTTGCACTTCTCCCCCTAGCGCTCCATAACGCGGAGGACCAGCATGCTCGGGATCGCTGACCAACACCTCATTTCCGAAGATACCTGTTACTAAATCTGTTCCTATGGGAGCGGCTTCGTGTTGGCCAGCGTCGACAAATCGTCGCTCAACCCCATCTGTGCCCGTGACAAAATACCTGCCGTCTTGCGTTTCGCGAATTGGTCTGGCCGCATCACCGGCAGTACGATAGGAAAGATCGCCATTTTGTGCTACACGAACATCGCAACACATTTGTGGTTGCGCACCAGGGCGACTTATCTGCCAAACATGCCCCATTCCGCCTGGCAGGGTCGTGGTAGTTCTTTCGAAGACCCTGCCGTCACGTGTTTCGACGCGGTCGATCTGCCCGGCATTATCAACCCGTGTAGACCTGACAGATTCTGCGCCGGTGCCTTCAAACTGCCGTATCCGGCTGTCTACAGGCTTCGGGGCAAGTGGCTTTTCCGACGGCACTTGTGCAGCGTCACCCTGCGCTTTTGCTGCCGGTTTGGCTGGTACTTGTTCTAAAACCGGGGCAGGCTTCTCGGCTGGTTTTGCAGCCGGTTTTTCCGACGGAACCTGCGCAGCCTCACCCTGCACTTTTGCTGCCGGTTTCACCGCTACTGCTTCTAAAACCGGGGCAGGCTTCTCGGCTGGTTTTGCAGCCGGTTTTTCCGACGGAACCTGCGCAGCCTCACCCTGCACTTTTGCTGCCGGTTTCACCGCTACTGCTTCCGAAACCGGGGCAGGTTTCTCTGCTGGTTTTGCAGCCGGTTTTTCCGACGGAACCTGCGCAGCATCGCCCTGCGCTTTTGCTGCCGGTTTCACCGCTACTGCTTCCGAAACCGGGGCAGGTTTCTCAGCTGACTTTGCAGCCGGTTTTTCGGACGGAACTTGCGCAGCATCGCCCTGCGCTTTCTGTTGAATCTTTTGAGATTGTTCCGCTGCGGCCATGGCAATAAGTTCTTTTACCGTTGGAACCCGCTTAACCCCTTCGTCCTTAGAGTCTGTCAATTGGAGCCCGGGTAAGTCGGTCGACTTACTGGTCCGACTATCGCACATGGAGCGAGCCAATTTATTTTCTTCTGGCTTGTCCAATGTTGGAAAGTTGGCAGACGCAACATTCGCTTCGCTTGCGTCTTTCTCGAATTCTTCAACGCCCGATTTTGCCATCTCAAACGCCCCCCTTCAGTGATTTGAAGATACTGGCGTTCAACGAACTAAGACTGGTCTAAATTGTGGAAGAATTGTGACTCGCCACTACAGTGTCTCGACAATGCTGGTTCGCCAGACAAAGCTACCAGCGCACACCAACCTCACGCTGGCTTGCATACTGTCGCATTCAAGGGGACGCCACAAAGCCAATGCTCTACTATTCTTTCCGGACCGGACCACCGCAGTTAAGCCACAAGCAGCTTAGCTTGGGGAATTTCACACGGTATACACTGCCGCACCGGTATGTGACAGCCGAATTTCATCATTTGTCCGTAATTCGATCTAGCCGCAGCGAGTATTCTACACCGTATTTTCCGGGGGTTACATTCAAACGGTAACCTTTCGATGCAAGCTCGTCATTGATCAATCGGACGGTAGTTAATTGGCAGCCCTGCCGCTTAGCGTCCCTTAGAAATTCTTGTATCCGTAGTTCAAGTTCAGGATGCAGGGGCGACTTATTCCACGCCGCGATTTCAGCAGAAAGTTTCGTGGCCTCAGTGCGCTTTGCCGGTGAAAGGTCTCCGGTTTGCAAATCACCGACGCGAGACACAGGCGGAACCAAATCCTTTCCATCTTTATCAACAAAAGACTCCGTATAGAGATCCCTTTTGGGATCGAAAGAATAAATTCGGCGCGTGCCATTGCTGTATTCGAAAATCTGCTGCATGGTGCCATCGGGAAGTGTTACCACATAGGGCGAGGGCTGCCATCTGGACACCTCCCTTTTAAACGCCCATGCTTCGTTATCATCAAGCTGCTTCGTGCGACAGACAGCTTCCTTTCCTTTTTCCTGAAACGTCTCCGTCAATGTACGGCTGACAGGATCATAAACACGACTCAGGGAACTTCCGTCTGCATAGGTAACAAATTCTTCGAATTTGCCATCAGGCAATATTCGGACCTCTGGTTGCGGTGAAACCTGTCTGCGATTCTCATAGTCAATGTTACTTCCAGTTTTTGACTTTATGTATAGCGCAAACTTCTTTTCGTCTCCCTCTTCCATTGGCAGAAATGTAGTGCTGAGCGGCTTTCCGTCGCGACCATAGATAACCGACTCCATTCCCTTTCCGGGAACAATCGTGTCTATGCGCATGGTACCGTCAGGATAACTGGCAAGCAATTGCATCCTTCCATCAGGCAAGATCCGCCCCTCACACTCTTGCTGCTTAAATATCGCGTTCTGAAGTGCCATCGCGTCTTCCTTCTTCAGCTGCAACTCCGCTGGGGCGCCAACCTCTTTACCGGACTTGTCGAAGACCTGCGAACGCATGACTCCGTCTGCTCCCAACGTATGCTCACACCATCCACCGTCGGCCAACTTAGTTAAGACCTGATACTTTCCATCGGGCGTATGTCGATTGACGCATCCAAACGGCAGCTCGCCGGGTGGCTGTGCCAGAGTAACTGTTACCGACTTGCCATCCGGCAACTGGCGCCTTACTTGCACTTGCCCCCAGGCTACGCATTCACAACGATCAACGTCTTCAGAAACATGCTCCAGATCAACTAGCTTAGTACGATTAGCATCTTTCAGAAACTCTTCTGCAGCATACTCGGACAGCTTAGTTTCTTTGGGCGGACCGACCTCTTTTCCGGTCTTGCTATACCATGTTGTAACCTTCATCTTTGTCGCTGGATCGAAAGAATCCACATGCCAGGTCCCATCGCCATGACGAGAATATATCTTGATTCGCTCCGGATCCGTTTCAAATACACTGACGCCTCTGGTGGAGCTCAAGCGCTCGGCCAGTCCCTGATACCACTGAGCATCTTTCTCGGAAACAGGATACTTAGTCGGCTCTCCCAACGGCTTGCCGTCCTTATCAAAATACGTGCAAACAATCGTTTTCAGATCTTTGTCCATGGTGAGAAGTCGAACCCGTCCGTCGCTGAAAACGTCTCGGAAGGCGTAAGAACCGTCCGGATTTTGCCATCCGTAGACTTCAGGTTGGTTCCTTTCAACCAGGTTGTAAAAGTATTCCTTCCTGAAATTCGGAATGCTACTTGTATCCAACACCGTCGGCGGTGGCACTAATTTCCCGTCTTGTCCGTAGACTTCTGTGGTCAGTTTACCGGTACCAGGGTCGTATGTTTCGACGGTACGCTCGCTCGTTAGAACATCCCCATTGTTCTTGCTTAGATAGCGAATAAGCCTATATCTGCCATCGGGCATATACTCCCCTTGAATGGAGACAGCAGACTGAAGAGCATTATCACGAGCTCTGTCATAATCGCTCTTGAAGGAATAGCCAGCGGGCCAGGTGGCCGGCCAGTTACTCGGCTTGGCCGGCGCCTCGGGTTGAGGCCGAATAACCTCCACCTGTTTCGTTTTTCCAAGGAACCTTTCAGTAGTCCCGTCGAGTCTTGTTTCCCACCAATCTATCGGATCTTGCGCCGTTCCGCTGGTGATTATGCGTCTGGTACCATTTTGCTCACCCTTATAGTTCTTAGGGTAGTCGATGATTTCAGGTCGCAGCCGATCTTTCGCCGGCTTGTCTGCCGGCTCCGGATTAACTGGATGCAGAAAACCGTCGAGACCGAGCAATTCAGCATCTTCCCATTTGGCCGATTCATCGTATGCTTTACGCATTCTTACCCGAGCAATCTTTCGATTTGCGCCCTCACCTTGCCATTCAAATTGATACTCCATCAGCGGTGACTGGCCATTATGAAAGCTAACCAAACCCGCAAGCTCACCTTTGTTAGCGCCGAAAATCAATAGAGTCTTGTCAGCAAATTGAATTCCAGTTTGTCTTCCATTATGATAAATATTCGCCGAGCCGTCCGGCAAAAGCTCCGATACCACCGCGTCTTTATCTTCGTGCTTAACCGGGTTGCCTACTGCAAATACATGCGCCGTTAGCTTGCCATCTTTGTACGTTTTCACGTACTGATTCGGAACTTCTTCATACACGAGTTTGCCGTTTTCGTAGCGTTCAAAGCGACCTCCGGGATAATCCTTTCTTACCACTAAATCGCCTGCATCACGATGGACGCGGGTGCCATCCCTGCAAATCTCCAGGAGGCCGATGTTGTGTCCTGACACGTCCGTTCGCCGAATCACCATGGAACCGGTGCTCTTATCGTAGCTACATTCACCATCTTCGTAGCGGTCTGCCGGTTCCTTGGCATTGGCATTCTTAACAGCGCGTAGCCTGCCAGTAGCGTCGATCTCGGCAATTGGCACCAATTGCGGTGGCGGTCCGGATACGGACAGATAGGCTCCCACAAACTCACCGGATTTGTTATAGGAAAAGATTTGGTCCCCGTCGGCAGATACGACTTTCTTAGTTTTGCCGCCGATAGTCTGAGTTATGGAAATAACATCGGCAGGACCCGGGATGCCCTTGAGAATCGTTTCACCGCGCGCTGTTTCCACCCGAGTAAAAATCTTGATCGGGGAGCCCGCTTCCTCCCGCTCATATGTTATATCGCCGGACACACGATCTAAGCTTATCTTCTCACCGGTGTTGGTCTGGTTAGCCAGAGTATATTTACCAGTGGCCTTATCGAGCACGAACTTGACTGGTTCCCCGCCGTTTTTAGTTTCTACGATAGTGGTCGGAAGAGGGTTTTGCGGATCGCCATACTCGAAGGTGCGAACCAATGTACCAGTCACATCGGTAGTCGAAACCAAGCGATCATTTTCAATTTTTCGTTCACTCTTGTCAGCGGGTCCTCGTTCAATACTGCTAATCTGCGATCCGTTTTCAACGCGCTTCGTGCCATGCAAATCAGTTATTGTTCTGCCAACGCTCCGGCCATCCTGCACATGAATTGCAGTTCGTCTCATGTTTGGTTCATAAATAACCACATCGCCAAGGTGTTCATTTGTAAGCTGATTCGGATCTGCCCCGTCTTTTAACGCTCGCAGCATGGGCCCTTGCTGCGTGGGAATAGCCTTCTCCACCACCTTGCCATTAATAAGCACTTCGCTAATGTACGGCTCACTATTTTCCGGCGTTTCCCATTTGAAATCACGCGACGTGCCATCAACATCTTTTGTTGAAATAACCCGACCTTGATCATCTCTAATGATTTGAACTCCATTTTCGAATGTTCGTTGGATCTCAAATCCTTGTTCGTTGAACTTACTTACAGAACGATCCGCAAGATTGGGGGCAATGATTCCATCGCCGGTTTGAACACCAAAAGAACCATTCCCGAGAATTCGTGCGCACCCCTTAACAGTGTTCTGCTCGCCACCATGCATAATCGTGAAGGTTTGCTCGCCATTCTGGTCTGGCGGTCCGGCCGCAAACCAATTCTGTCCGTTTACATCGGTCACGGCCACGATCTGACCGTCTTTTCGATGAATCACTCGGCCTCCGGGGGCGACGATCACCCCGTCACCAACGGGGCTCAATAATTCAAAGCCACCCTTATTGTCTAACTTAGGCTCGCCTTCGAGTACCGCAGATGGTTGCCCCTTTTTCTCCACGTTCCATTTCGATACCTGCGCAGGCGAATCGCCGGATTTATCTCCCCGACGCGTATAACGAGTGCCATCAGATGCGGTGAAGGCAACTATATCGCCGGTTGAGTTTCGTTCGAATTTGAACGCAGCTCCGTTTACATTAGTTATCTCAACAATACGACCGTCTCTGCCTCTGGCAACAACTGTGCCATTGGGATATCGAGACCTCGTACCACCGGCATCACTAACACCCGGCGCGCTGTCTCGCAACGCTATCTCAACCTGCATTGGCAAGTCTTTCGGTGATCCTTTTAGCTGAACCACAACTCCGGTAGCAGTAGTTCGAACAACGTCACCTTCATACCAGAGGGCTTTGCCATCGCCTCCATTCTCACCGGTATTATAGTAGATCTTCTCCGGTTTACCTTCCTCCTTCCAGGTCATCTTCTGCTCTTTCCAAGCACAGACAACGGTCTTCGCATCAGGTGGAGGGAACTCAACGGTGAGAGTATCCGTATTAGCGTTGCGAATAATCTTTGAAGGCGAGCCTTCGAAGACCATAGTTGTAACACCATTTTCAGTTTTGACACTGGTAGCTTGACGCCACGCATAGCCATCCCAACATTCCTGCTTTGTCTCCCCGTTTTTCTCCACGATTCTAGTGTACGTATTTAAGTCGGTGCTTTTCTTCGATCCATCGATGCTCAACATCTGTTTCTTTCCGTCACCGGCATCAAACACAATGTCACCGTTCGGTCGAACAGTAAAATCGCCTTTTATTTTGTCCGCCGGAAACGTGAGACCCGGCACTTGGGCCCCGGCTGGATTCCAGTGTCCTTCCTTCTCACGAGTGAGGGTAATTAGCGAAGGCGGTTTGGTGGCTTCGGAGGCCACTGTTACTGCGACAACCTTGCCTTCCGCATAGCGGAATGAAAAAGACATTCCCTTCCGTGGCCCGTCAGTGTAGCGGACGCTAAGCACCTGCCCCGTTTTTTCATCGGTTTCAACGATGCCTTTGCTGCCATCAAGATCAAAATGTTCTGCTTTCCCACCAGCGAGAATTTCTCCCTTTATGTCATTAACACCCTGTACTCTGAACTCTCCATTATCCCAGCGCCGTTCCACCCTTCCGTTGTCAGTTCGTTCAATAAAGTGTCCTTTGTCGTCATAGCCGTCACGCTCCACAGACACACCGTTCGGTCCCCTGGTTATGCGTTCATAGGTACATCCGCTGACACCATTCAATTCCTTGTGAATAATGACCAGGTTATTTTGTCCTTTGAACTGCGTTTCCCTAACTATATCTCCCTGCGCACCCGGGACAAACTCTCGAACATACACGCGGCCAGCGGGATCATTGTGCGGGAACCAGATTTCTCTTTTGATAATTGCGTCTGGCTTGGTATAGATGGTTTCCACCGAGCCGTCCTTGTGTCGAATCTCAATGGTTCCCGATACAGGTCTGACATGCTGGCTTATGCGCTGCAATGGATCATTTGGCGCGAATTCCGTTAGCACAGAGGTATCAGGCGGAACGAATGTGGTCACGATGTCGCCATTGCTCATTATCTTCGACGGCGGCTTGTTCGGATTTTTTATCTCAGCAACTGGAAATACCGCTTCGCCAGGGCTAATTTGCCGGGGATTTTCCTCACCGGGCAAAAGCGCCCAATATTCCGGCTGACCTGACTTCCCGGGGCGAGTCTCTACGTAGATGAACTTGGTTTCCGGATCGTGAAATACGATTCGAACAGCACCATCGGCATAAAAGCGTTGGTCAACTGCGTTGCCATTTTCATCGTTGAATCGGCGATACTTATATTGGCCGTCGCCCTCCTTTGCTTCACCTTCAACGTAAATTTGTTCGTTGTTCTTGAAGATTGCGGTCTCAGAGATCCTGCCTTTGGTACCGTCGTAATCGAGCCGCTGCCGAGCACCGTCGCTCTGATTCGGAAATACGGTTCTAGATTTGAGATCTTTATACGGCTCCTCGAGTTTGCTCGAGTCATACTCGACTGTTACTTCGCCGTTCTTTCTCCGAATCAGCCTGGTTATCTTGCCGATGTTCGGATCATCGGCAACATTGTATCCGCGCTTCTTTAACTGGTCCGCCGTAAGCGTTCCGGAGTACTCTATGTCTCCACCCTTGAATCGTGTTTCTGTAATCCCGGTGTTTTGATCTATTATTTGCAGCACACGCTGTTGCGGATCAAGCAATGGAAACTTGAACTGTAATTGAGTAACACCAGGCGCAAGCTCTGTCACTACCGTTCCATCTGCGCGAGTTTGTTGCTTCTTTCCTTGAACCAGACGCTCGCGTATCACCAGTTCTTCTGGTTTGACGTCATTCAAAATCTGATTGTCGCGTCCCGCATATGTTGCCCCCGGCGGAGAACCGGGCAGGTAGGTTACAGTGGCAATTCGACCATGCTGGATGGTTGTTACAACGCTGCCATTGGCGTAAGCTGTTTGCGTTATGAGCCCTTGTTCGGGAGTTCCCTGCCAGGTCTCTCGTTGGAATGAGCCTTGCCCATCCGTGCCCGAACACAGGCTCCTTAACAGGATCTTGCCGGATGCATCGGCATAAATGTTAGTGGTCTTTTGAACACCATCGGCTCCAGGGGTTTTGCAGGTAACTTCAACAACTAATTGACCCTGCGCGTTCAACCGGCCGACTTCAACATCGCCATTCTTTCGTTCGATTTGAGTGCCGCGCGGATCGCCAACCGGATATCGAATTTCCTTAACTTTAGAATCAGGAGCGTAAGCCGAGTCATATGTGATCTCTCGCCTGCCGTCCCAATATAGCGTAGTTTTTACCCCACCAAGAGAATATTCGGCGGTCTTCATATCAGCCAGTTTTTTCTCCGGCGGATCGAATTTCAGCTCTCCGGTATTTCCGTCTACAGATGCTCGCAGTAAAATTTCCGGAGGTATCTTGCAGAACGCATAAGTCTTCAGCCTGGTATCATACTCGCATTGTGCAAACGGAGCATTTGGATCACTGAATTTGGTTATGATCTTTCCGTTAGGATTAGCCTCTACTGTGACGGTGTGACCGTTGACTTTATACTCCTCTATCACCTTACCGTTCAAAAATGTCTTAATTGTTCTACCGTCCACAACACGTATATCAATCGGTATATTAGTTTTGTCATCGGTTAAATTTGCGAGAAATGCCTCACGGTGCTGAGATTGAAACTCCTTAGACTTCAGAATAATTTCTATAACTTCGTCAATTTTCCCCTGATCGAGCAGTTCGCGAAACTTCTTATCATTGGCAGGATCTCCATTTGGATCATACTTTCTGTTAAGCAATCGTTGGAACAAGAAAGGCATAATCTCATCCTTGTTCGACGGAATTGATTTCTTGAACTCCTGAAGGGAGTTCGCCAGTATGGCTCGCACTGCGCCTTCATATGTGCCTTTATTTCTAAAGTGCTCAGCGGGCCATGTGTTATCCGGCTCGATATCGCGATTGAAGACCTGTTTATATAACTGTTTTCCTCGATCTACCGGATCTGAGCAATCGGAGTAATTGTAGGTGTTTCCATCTTGTTCAATTTGTCCGCCCACTATTTTGAAGGTTCCGTCTGGTGCCGGGCGAAGAAACAACTTTGTAAATTTCAAGCTGTTCTGAGAATTAACAACGTCTTCCGGTATGGGCGGTGTGAGAGTAAGCTCTATATGACCGTCGGCAAAAACCTTGATCTTGTCATCAGCCGAGACGGCCACTGCCATTTCAGCCGGATTGAATTTCTCGGTTTGATCAGCTGGTAGTACTACATATGGTGGCTTTCCTGCAGGATTATAAATCACAGAAGTGATGGGACCGCGTTCGAACCTGGTCGTAACGACGCCAGCGTTGTCGACCGATTGTTGCACAACTCCAAAGGTGGGGTGCACTGTTACCAGGGTAGTCTTTCCCGCCGTAACATCATGCGAAACAAACACTCCCGCGTTTGGAAGCAGTTCTCTGAAACCGGCAGAAGACGGTTCCATCGGTACGTTTTCCTGCCCCGGTACGATCTCCTCAACGAAAACAGAATCAAGAGAACCACCATAAACAAAACCGGAATCGTTTACTAGCTGCAACTGCGCGCCAGGAGCGGCAGCCAGCTCATATGCGGGCACTGGCGGTAACTCAGGAGTATCAATTAGCGCAGCGTTCGCAATGCTATCGCTGTTCTGACTGTCCAACGGTAACAGTGTGCTCATTACTGTGTTTTGTTCCAAGCCCGTGGTTTGCAGATTGACTCCAGGGGCTTCCACTTGCGCATCACCACCGTAGGCGGTATCGTCCTGCTTATCGGAAGACACCTTCGTTCCTATTGAAAAGTCCATGGCGCCGCTCGATGGTGGCACACCCGCCAGTGGCTCGCCTCTATCACCAGCGGCGGTATCACCACCGGAGCCAGGCGACAACTTACCTCCAATCAAAGAGTCCGCCGATTGCGCCTCCGTCGGTAATGCCGCGTCAACCAACGGCTCACCGAGACCGGATCCGCCAGGAACCGGATCAATAGCCGCGCCGATGAGTGAGTGCGTTTCCAACGGCAACACTGAGTCGGCGCTCACTGCCGGCACAGCAAGCGACGGGTTGCTCCGGTCACCAGCGGCGGTATCACCACCGGTGCCGGGACACAACTGCGTTCCAATCGACACGTCTAATTCCGTGTCTTCCATCACATCTTCGCCGGTTGCCTGAAATACAACATCCCTCTCATCGAGGTGGGGTGTTGGAGGTACAGGCAATCCGAAGGTTTCAGCAATTGTCTTCAAAGCCAATTCTGCTCCGACCTTAAACGGAGTCGGATCATCTATATGAATAGTGGTTCGGGAGTAATCAATGTCGGCTACTGTGCCATCAGTGTCAAAGTTGAATCGAATCGCTCGCTTGGACGGTCCCACGGTAAGCCACAAGTCTACCGGCACGCCATTTTGAAAAACGGCAGACTGATTTTCCCTGTCTGTGGTTGACTCGACGCGGAGTTCATCGCCAGTTCTGATCACTTTAGTGACAAGATCTGGACTAGCGGAGCCTTTCTTGAATACTTCGCGAGTCTCTGAAGATGTTTTTTCGTCCCACTTAAAAACCATTTTTGTCTCAAACTGGTCTTCGGCAATAGATTGTCCATTTGCATAGAACTTCACCACCGCCTGTCCATCGCTGGTCCATTGAATCCCCAAAACGGGAATCTCCGACTCCCGGGGCGAAGCAAGTTCAGCGCGACCACTGTAGTAGTGCTCATCTATATCTAACTGATCTCGCTTTTGACGATTAGCTAGATGAAACCGGGCATCTCCCAACAAATTCAGCAACGAAAGCACCGCTTCATCGGCGTCCGAATCGGCTCCACCTGAAAACGTCTGGTCGAATTTTGGATCGCGCACGTAGGTTATCTCCTTGAGCCCGAGTTTTATATACCTCAATCGGCATTAGCCACTAGCTCTGTCAGGAAGCCAACCCCCGCGTGACAACGAGCCGTTCTGAGAAGAGAGTCTGAGCTCATTTGCCCGTGCCCGGCGATGGTCTTATTGAGCAGATTTACGGAGTCATCAATTACAGCTTGAGTTTTCTTTGTGTTTCGATGTACATGACTTGTGGTACTGGGGGTCTGTTCGGGTGCTTGCTCACAAAAATCTCCAAATAACACAAGATCCGGAAGTACACCCTTCGCTAATACTGCTGCTGCTGCTACTGCCATGTCGATTCCCCCGCCCCGGATTTACCAATTATTGGCCGCCATCGTTACCCTTGGGTTACAGTCCAACATCTGTAGATTTCTCCCCCGAAACAGCGCAAAGCTCCGCATTCAGTGTCTGAGGCTCCAAATCAAGAAGATTGGCTCAGGGAGATTGAAAAACGGTGCATGAATGCAAACCGCCACTGTTTGGCACTCCTTCGTCGAATCGCCAGCTCATCCTTCAGGAACCGCCAGAGCTCGTTGATAAGGAGAGATTATCGAAAGGTTGTTAACAAGTTGCAAAGCGACTTTGCGGTGCATGTTAAGGTTCGGCGTGTTAGCATGCAGACACCGGTCCCTTCCGCCCCGGCACGGGGTGATGGAAGATGTTGGCGGCATTGAGGTTGGCGGTTGCCCGCAAGTGCAATGGGATACCAACAATCGACCGCCGGCTCTCCAATGCCTGACGCAGACACAATGTTCCGCCCTGATTTCAGTTTAGACTAGTACCGCTTCACAGAGAAAGTGATCGATTGAAATCACTGTAGGGAGAGCCGGATGGTCATGGACCGCCGCTACCAACCACTCATCTTCAATGTGGAGCGGGACTAGTGTAAAGGCCCGGAAATGAGGGTCCAGGGCCGATGAGGTGAACGAAGAAGCCGCAGTCAATTCCGGGTCTACGGACTAGCGGCAGCGCTATTTGGAAACCTACGTAGCCGAAACAAGGCGCCGAGGTGGCACCGTATTTCGGCACGTAGGTACGAGTATGTCCCGTCTATTGGAACGAGTTGAGCAATTGCTGAACGGATGTAACTGCTGATCCGGAGCCGGCTGCTGGACTTCCGGATTGAAGGGAAAAGTCCAGATCGCGCAATTGGCTGAATGTGGCTGCACCAGTGATGTTTGACACGTCGGATTTGAATTTGGGATCATTTTGACTAGCCGACAATGTCATAGTCTGACCTAATGTACGATACTGGTAGTTTTTTGGTCCCAGCAAGCGGGTGCCAAAGACGTTAACAAAGCCGTCATAGACAATGCTGTTTGATACCACTTCTGCTGCCGGATTCGACGACTCGAAGAAGCGCAGTGATACTTCCTGAGGATAATAACTCGGCAGCGGGCTGGTGCGGGCCTGGAACATGGTCACGCTGTTAAGGTTTATGCTCTGCTGCCCAGAAGCAATACTCGCCTCTTTTCTGATCCCGTAGCCGGCGCAGCCAATGAACAACGAATCCTTCATGGTCAACCCGCAGTTACTTCCATATGAAGGATAGAACCACAAGCCGGTTTCCAATCCCGGACCTATAACGCAGTTTGTAAATGCAGGTGTAGTGAATCCGCTGGACGGGCCGGTAAACATGGCTGCATAGGATCCTTGTCGATAAAATCGGCCTGCCTTGTCCGAGTTATACAACCAACATTTATCAAATTTCGGATTGACGGCTCCTTCCGCGTACACGTTCTGAAGGTTATCGTGGATCGTTACTTGCGAACACACCGTACCGGTGCTTCCCTGCAAATGGAGACCGGTAGAAGCACCGCCGATATCGACATTCTTTAGTACAACATTTTGCGTACCGCTTCCAATACGCATCCCGAAATTGCAATACGCTATGTTGATGTTGTTAAAGGTAACATTTTTCGCGCCGGCGTCCACAAGAACCAATGGGACCCCATAAGAACCGCCTTGCAAATTTAACCGATTATTCTTCGAGCCTTGAATTGTCACATTCGAGTGTCCCTGAAGATCAATGATGCTGCCGGAACCGACTATGGACACATTGCCGAAATTGTGGTCCGGCTGCTCAGACAAAGCAATTGTGATTCCGTCTTTTCCTACTTTGAGCGGTCCGTTGTAGTTTATATAAAGTCCGTTCCCGGGAGTTCGTTGTTTACCGCAGTCGATCTCAATTCTGTCGCCAGGTTGTACCTTCGACCAATCGATACCGTTAAGAGACCAGGCATTCTCGAACGATGTCCCGTCACGAACTGTTCCCGTAGCCGAACCAATATAATATGTAGATGCTGAAGCGGCTCTTACTGAGCCGAAAGCCGCCAATGCCAGTAGGCTGGCAATGAGCAACGACTTAAACATTCCGGGGCGCCGATTTGAATTTTCTTCCATACCAGTTCTCCAAGTGCCTCGATTTGAAACTTGATAATGGCTGTGAAAGTTTGCAAACTTGTGACTAGAGATCCGCGGTGTGATATTGAGCCTGAAAGAC